>JAQUUD010000038.1 GCA_028694075.1 Clostridia bacterium | reverse complement strand
GCAACTTGATTTTGTTATCCGGATTAAAACCCGGCAAAACTCTTGATGCATGCAAATCATCAAAAATTTTTCCACCAAATTCCAAATATAATTTGTTATTATTTTTTTCAATTCGTTTTGATATTTCGGCAGTTTGCAGTTCTAAGTATAAATTGCTGTCGAAACCTTTTTTTACTTTCTTCACTTCTTTTATAACTCCAAATTATATTTTACTTTTTTTAAAGTTCAAGGTCAAGCAATTTAATTGGATTTTAAAATAATAAAAAAATTTGAAAACATTATTTAGTAAGTTAATTTAATAAATTTAATAAAAAATTTAAAATTATAAGATTAAAGAATTTGCATATGATAATATTATGAAATTGAGAATATTTAATAAGATAATATTTTTTTTAATTGTTGGTATAATTATTATACTTTTAATTGTATTAACAATCATTGTTATTCCTTTTGGATATCCGCTAAAGTTTAAAAACGAAATTAATTATGTATCTAAAAAATATTATATAAACCCTGAGATAATTGCCGGCGTTGTATTTGCAGAAAGCACATTCAATGAAAATTCAGTTTCAAATAAAGGAGCAGTAGGGCTTATGCAACTTATGCCGGATACTGCTAATTGGCTTTGCATAAAAATGGGAATACTTTATGATGAAAATATGCTTTTTAATTCGCTTTATAATCTGGAACTTGGGACTTATTATATTTCATATTTGAAAAAAAAATTTGATAATTTGAATGCAGTTTTAGCCGCCTATAATGCTGGAGAAGGTAATGTTTCAGAATGGTTGGAAAATTCGCAATATTCTTCAAATGGCAAGGATTTAATAACCACACCTTTTAAACAAACCAATTCTTATTTGCAAAAAGTAAATAATGCAATGGAATATTATATTACAAAATTTTAATTAATTTAAGTTTGAAACATTATGTTTTTTGAATTCAGTGTTGCCTGTGTTGTTGTTTTTATGGTGTGAATAGTCTGTGTTTTATAAAATTCTAAAACAGGGAAACGCGCCTTACTAATTCTGCAACAAAAAGTTTTAAGAGAAAACAACTGTAATTAGCCTAGAGCAACATCTAAAATCATCATAACCAAAAATCCAATTATAAAGCCAACAGTTGCTTTGCCTTTATTGGTTCTTGTTGATTCAGGCACAAGTTCGGCAACAACAACGCAAATCATTGCACCCGCTGCAAAAGCGAGCAAAAATGGCAAAATACTTCTCATTGTAATCACGGCCACAACACCAATCAATCCTGCAATCGGCTCAACAAGTGCTGATGCCTGCCCGTAAAAAAAACTTTTCTTTCTGGAATATCCCTCACGGCGCAGTGGCAATGAAACTGCCGCACCTTCCGGAAAGTTCTGTAAGCCAATACCAACTGCCAAAAGAATAGCAGAGAGCAGTGTCGCCCCCGGAATATTTAATGCCACTGAGCCGAACGCAACTCCAATCGCCATTCCTTCGGGAATGTTATGCAAGGTTATTGCAGTAACAAGGAGCATACTTCTTCGTTTGGAGTCGTGTATTGAAAGTGATTTCTCACTTCGTTTTAATAGCATTTTATCCAAAAACTTATCAGCGCAAATCACAGACAACCCGCCACTTAAAAAGCCAATGGCGGGCATAAGCCAAGCAATTTGACCCAATGAGTGGCTGATGTCAATGGCGGGGCTGAGAAGTGACCAAAAACTTGCAGCAATCATCACTCCGGCACTAAAACCAAGCATTGAATCCAGAAGTTTTTTATTTATTTCTTTAAAAAAGATAACAAATAATGCTCCGATTGCAGTAACGGACCAAGTGAAAATTGTTGCTATTAAAGTTTGCAAAATCGGAGTTAAATTTGAAAACCAATCCATAAAAATTTTTTATCCGCCCAGTTAGATTATAATATTAAGTAATTTTTTTAAAATGTGTGCAATTTTATTTTAAACGTTATTATTTGGTATTTATCAATTTGTTGAAAACGAAGATTTATTTTTTTGTGCTTATAGAGTATCTTTTAAATTTCGTATTTTATAAAAATTGAAAAGTACATAAAATATCTTATGTAAAGTTTATTTTGTGTGTTACACTTTCTTTGCAATTTAAGCGAATTGATGTTGCTTGACAATGTGGAAAGTTGACCGCCGGCGGAATGCCCTTTTTGCCAAAGGCGAAAAGGCAAGCAAGTGCCTAAAGGCACTTGCCGGAAATTGCAACTCGCAATTTCCAATTCCGCCGGCTCCTTGTCGTTATTTCTTAATTTGTCTTATGTTATTATTATATAAAGATTTTTTTCAAGCGTTAGACGAATTGGGAAATGAAAAAGAATACGCAAGAAATATCTAGCAAAATTAAAATTGTTTTCAAAAAATCAATGAATTGCCATATAAGGAAGAATTTGTTGAAGAGTTAGGGCAAATTTGGTTTAATTGGGCAATTGTGAAGCGATGGGAGTTGATGTGGCTTTCCATAAATAAATTTAATATTAAAATTTCATATAGAAATTTTAAACAAGCTTGCATTAAGAAGGAAAATAATTCATAAAATGTATTAGGAGAAAATTTTATGGTAAAAGACAAATCTGAAACTGAAATTGATTCGGTTGATATTAAGGAGTTTGAACTTCCTTGGTGTCCTGAGTGCTCATTTTCTGTGGAACGATTGCGCTTCTTTAAGTTTTCATATCATTTTGATGCGATTATAGCAGGTATACTTGGATTAATATCTGCATATGCATGTTATGGTGCGTACGATTGTGCTGTAAATCATTCGGAACCGGCCTGTGCTGCAGGCTTAATAGGAACAGCGGCGATAGTTGGCGCCCTTGCGTTATATTCCCGCAATTTCGTTCTTGAAAATACAGGCAAGACGGGATTGCTGATATATTATATTGATGCATTGAAAGATTTGAAATATGATTTGAAAATAATGAAAGATGAAAATAGACGCAAAAGAAACTTTGCGAAAGAGGATGCAAGACTAATAAATGAACGAACTGCAAAATACAGCAAGAAACAACGGCTAGAAGCGATAGAGCGATATGATCAAAGGCAAAGAGAAGAGCATCGTCAATGGCAAGAAAGAGAATTTGAAAGATGAAAGCTGAAAAAAAAGATATTATGGTGATCAAACTGAGCGATAATAATGAATATGTTGTGATAAGTAAAGCCGTTTATGAGAAAGATACTTATGCTTATATTATTGATGTAATTAATAGTACAAGGTTTAAAATTGTAAAAATTGAAAAAAATAAACTTATCGAAGTTCCCGACGACCCAAAACTGATTCAAAAACTGATTGTTTTATTCTATGAAAATATTGAAAAAACATTAGATTTAAATGAACTTATTTGTTATGCTGAAAATTTAAGGAATTGATTAAACTTAACATAATATGCACTTAGATTAGGTCAAATAATTGAAATTTAATTTTAGGGAAATCTGAATAAGCAAACAACTGATTAGATATAATGAAAGAGAAGTAGAACTGATTTTAAATCTTAAAATAAGCCAAAAACCGAATTTCAAGAAAATTAAAAGTCAAAAATTTGATTGTTTTCATTAACGTAGCCAAACCTCTCACATTGCTGAATTGTTTTACGCTAATTATAAAACCTCGCGCATTGCGTGAGGTTTTATAATGTAAATAAGTTGTTAATTTGTCTAAATTTACATATGTAAAAATAAAACATAATAAAACACTTGATTTTTTAATAATTTTGGTGTATATTATATACAATAACTGTAATAGTGAGTGGACCGAGTAGGTCCACTCTTATTCATAAATGAGGAGTTTTAAAAAAATGGTTAATAAAGATTTTTTTCAAGCGTTAGACGAATTGGAAAATGAAAAGAAAATAAATAAGGAACAATTTATTGAAACACTGGAGATTGCTTTAGCTTCTGCTTATAAAAAAATGTATGGTCAAGCAAAGTCCGCTCTTGTTAAATTGATTCCAGAAAAAAATACAATAAAAATTTATAGTTATAAGACTGTTGTTGAAAATGTGGAAGACCCAGACAAACAAATTTCAACGGAAGATGCTTTGAAAATTAATAAGACTTATAAGGTTGGCGATACTATAGTTCAGGAAGAAACAACAAAAAATTTCGGAAGAATTGCAGCCCAAACAGCACAACAAGTTGTTATGCAAAAGTTGAAAGAACTTGAAAGACAAATTGCAGTAAGCGAACTTTCAGAGAAAGAAGATGAACTTTTAACAACCGCAGTTAAAAGAATTGATAACGGAACGATTTATGTTACAATTGCAGGCACTCACACAGAAGGCGTGCTTTTGCAATCAGACCAAATTCCCGGTGAAAAATTTAAAATGGGCGACCGAATAAAGGTTTATGTTAAAAAAATCAAAGACAGTTTCAAAGGTCCGCAAATTCAGGTTTCAAGAAGTAATATTGGCTTTATAAGAAAATTGTTTGAACTTGAAATCCCCGAAGTGCAAAACGGCGATGTTTTAATAAAAAATATTGCAAGAGATGCTGGCGTAAGGTCAAAAGTATCCGTTTACACAGAAAATTCGCAAATAGACCCGCTTGGCACTTGCGTTGGAAACAGAGGCGTTCGAATTAACACAATCAGCGGAGAACTTAACGGCGAAAAGATTGATTTAATTGTATACACTGATGATATTCTTGAATATATTGCAAGGGCTCTTAGTCCGGCAAAAATTTTAAGCGTTGAAACAAATGAAAGTTTGAAAGCATCAAGAGTTGTTGTGCCTGATGACCAATTATCTTTGGCAATCGGTAAAAGTGGGCAGAATGTAAGACTTGCTTCAAGATTAACAGGCTGGAAAATTGATATTAAATCCGAATCTGATGTAATGAAATCTGATAAAATAACTGACTTGCAAGCACCTGATTACGAATTGACTGAAATTAAAGATGAACCTGAAACCGATTTCACGAATTTTGAAGATATTTCTTAAAATGAAATATAACTTAAGTTTGAATTGATAATTTAATATGATTTTCGATTAAATTTAAAAATTATTAAATTTGAGCAATAAGATTCTAAATTTTCTAAGTTAAAAAGGATAATATGGACAGCAAAAAAATTCCTGATAGAATGTGTATTGTGTGCCGAAACCGAATGCCGAAAAAGTTTCTGATAAGAATAACAAAAAACAAAGCCAATCAGATTTCAATAGACGAAACTTATAAAGCAGAGGGCAGAGGTGCTTATGTGTGCAGAAATGGCGACTGCTTATCGAAATTAGCAAAAACTCGCAGGCTTAACAAGCATTTCAAATGTGAAATATCAAATGAAATATACGAAAAATTAAAAGGAGAATGTAAAACACTTGACTAAACAAACAGAACAAAAAAATATATTAAAGAATTTAAGTACAATTCATTCACTTCAAGTTAATGGAGAAATTTTATCGCTTTTAAGAGAACTTAGAGAAAATAGAGAAAAAGTTGAATCTTATTCGAAAATTTTGAACACAAAAGCAAAGGAAATTGAACAGCAAAAAGAGGCAGAATCTCAAAGAATTATTGCTGAACAATTAGCAAAAGCAAAGAAAAAGCAAGAAGAAAATATTCCTACTCCAGCAACTGCAATAATGTCTTTTGACGAGAAGAAAAAATCTTCTCAAACAAAACCACAAGAAATAACTGAAACTGTTAGTTCTTCGCAAAGAAATGAAGAAAATAGAAGAGAAAACACTTCAGAGAAAAAAATTGAAGCCAAAACTGAAAGAGATTTTAGACGTGAGGCTCAATATGACAGAAAAAGAACTTTTGATGTTACAAGGCAAAATGCTCAAGGTGCGTGGAAAAAAGATTTTAAACCAACAGACAGAAATGGACCTCAACAAGACTTTAAAAAAGGCTTTGGTCAAAATAATTTTGGTCAAAACAATTTTGCTCAAAAACCTTTTTCAAGGGACGGTTTTAAAAGACCCGCAAGTACTGGCGGTTTTAATTCTGGCTTTAAAAAACCTTTCAATAATAATTTTGCGAGCAGAGGTACTGGTCAGAATTCAAGTTTTACTTCAACAAAAGCAAATAATTTTAAAGATTTTGCTAAGCCAGAATTTATAATTGAAAAAGAGCGTAATTTTGGCAGTAAAAGTAAAACATTTACGAAAAAAACCGATTATGACGAAAAGCGCTCGAATCAAAGTAAAAAACAAAATCAAAAAAGATTTTTTTATGATATTAACGCCGTTGACGGTGAAGAAAGAATGGGCACAAGAAAAATTGCAAAACCAAAGAAAAAGCAAGAAACATTTATTGCTCCGTCGGTTGAAAACGCAGTTATAACAAGTGAAAACATTTCAGTTAAAATCCTTTCAGAAAAAATTGGAAAGACAGTGCCTGAAATAATAAAAAAACTTATGATATTGGGTATTATGGCAACGATTAATAGCAACTTAGATTTTGCGACTGCTGAACTTATTGCCAGTGAATTAGGCATTAAACTTGAACAAAAAATTGAAAAAACCTACGAAGAAAAATTGCTTGATGTTTCTAAACAAGATGAAGAAGATGAAAATGTTATGCCAAAACCTCCTGTTGTTACAGTTATGGGGCATGTTGATCACGGCAAAACTTCACTTTTGGACGCAATCAGAAAAACAAATGTGGCAGGCAAAGAGGCTGGCGGTATAACTCAAAGAATAGGTGCTTATTCAATTACTCATAACAATGAAAAAATAACTTTTATAGACACGCCGGGGCACGCTGCGTTTACATCAATGCGAGCACGTGGTGCAAAAATAACAAATGTAGCAATTTTGGTTGTTGCTGCTGATGATGGCGTTATGCCTCAAACAATAGAAGCAATAAATCATATTAAATCGGCAGATGTGCCGATGATTGTTGCAATTAACAAAATGGACGTACCGGAAGCAAATCCGGAAAAAATAAAAACACAACTTGCCGCAAATGGCGTGTTGCCTGAAGAATGGGGTGGAAACACAATTATTGTCCCAGTTTCCGCTAAAACCGGTGTCGGAATTGACAATCTTATGAATATGATTTTGCTGGTTTCTGATATGCAAGGCTTAAAAGCAAATCCTAACAGAATGGCTGTTGGAACAATAATTGAAGCAACACTAGATAAAAACAAGGGTCCTGTTGCAACAATTCTTGTTCAAAATGGCACATTAAAAATTGGCAATTCAATTATGTCAGGCATTACAATCGGTAAGGTTCGTGCAATGTACGATGAAAACGGCTATCAAGTTAATGAAGCATTGCCGTCAACGCCTGTTTCCGTGCTTGGTTTTTATGATGTACCAAATTCTGGCGACCAAGTTTATGCTGTTTCTGAAAAGTTATCAAAACAAATAATCAGTGAAAGAAAAACAAAAATAAAAGAAGAAAAAGCATTGACAACCTCCGGTGTGACTTTGGACGATTTTATGAACAAAGTTAACGAAAGTAAATTGAAAACTTTAAACATAATAATAAAAGCAGATGTGCAAGGTTCTGTTGAAGCACTAAGACAATCGTTAACAGCAATTTCAAATGAAGAAGTGAGAGTTGTTTGCATACACAGTGGTGTTGGGCAAATAACTGAATCAGATTTAGTGCTTGCAAAAACTTCTAATTCTTTAATAATAAATTTCAACTTGAAAGTTCCGCAGAAATCACAAAGTATGGCGGATAATCTTGGCATTGAAATCAAAAATTATCAAATAATTTATGAAGTGGTTGATGAAATAACCAATGCAATAACTGGAATGTTATCTAAAAAATATGAGCAAATTGTTGCGGGACACGCCGAAGTGAGAATGGTATTCAAACTTTCAACAAGCGGTCTTGTTGCGGGTTCTTATGTAACTGATGGCAAGGTTATAAGAGGTGCAATGGCAAAAATCAGCAGAAATGGCGAAATAATTGCAGATGTTGAAATCGTTGCTCTTAAAATATTCAAGGACGACAAAGCCGAAGTTCAACACGGCTTTGAATGTGGTATTAAATTAAAAGATATGACTGACATAAAACAAGGCGACATCATCGAATGTTACGAAAATATCGAAATCAAAAGACAATAAGCATTTAAAGAAGCCTATTAAGTTATAAAAAAATATGCATTTAAAAAAGGATTTGTTATGAATAATAAAACTGAAAGGGCGAATTCAGAAATTAAGAAAAAATTAAGCGAAATTTTTTTATACGAGTTAAAAGACCCGAGATTTGATAGTGTTATGACTATCACTTGGGTGAAAGCAAGTCCAGATTTTACCAGTTGTAAAGTTGGCGTAAGCGTTTTAAATAAAGATATTGAAAAAAGAAATAAAATCATTGAACTTTTAACAAAATCATCAGGACATATAAAAAGCAGGCTTGCTGAAGCATTAAAATTAAGGGCAGTTCCAAAACTTACATTTATTTTAGATGACGGCTCTTTTTATGCTCAGCAAGTTGATTCAATTTTAGCAGAATTAAATATTCCAAAATTGCCGGAAGATAAAAAAGATGATATAAATGACAAAAATGAGTAGATTGTTCATTAATTAAAGATGCAATTTTACTTTCGAAAAAAATAAAAAATTGTGTCATTGAAATGGCGATCAATATAACATCAAAAAATTTTAAAAATAAAACTTAAATACAACAAAAAAATTGTAAATACAAAAAATTTGCTAAAAAATGATTTTGATTAGGGGTTTCAATGGATAAAGTAATTGAATTAATAAAAAAATCCGAGAGCATTGCATTGTTTTCTCACACCAAACCTGACCCCGATGCAATAGGTTCGGTCGGAGCATTGCAATATGCTTTGAAACAACTTAATAAAAAAGTCACAGTGTTTTTTGAAGATAAATTGACTTTGAATTTGGATTTTTTTAAATTCGAAAATTTAGAATTTGCTCCGCAAGATATAAAAAAATTCGATTTGGCAATAGCACTTGATGTTGCGGATATAAAACTATTAAACAAGTTCGAAAAGTATTTCTCCTCGTTTAAAAATTCTATTTGCATTGACCATCACCTAATGCGTGGAAAAGTTTCTAAATTGGATTTTGTTAACACTTCCGCCTGTGCAACAGCCGAAATTTTATTTGATTTATTAATGAAAATGAATTTAAAAATTACTTCGCAAATTGCAAGTTGTCTTTATACTGGAATAGCGGGAGACACTGGAAGATTTTTGCATAATAACACAAATGCAAGGTCGTTTGAGATTGCAAAGATCCTTGTTGATAACGGAGCAAAAATTAATTATATTAACAATAATTTATTTAAAAAAACAACAAAAGAAATGGCTTTGGGAATGAAAATCTTATTAAATAATTTGGATTTTAGAAACGATGTTTTGTTTTCAAGTTTAAGCCTAAAAGAATATAGAAAAGAAAAAATCAAACCAGTTGCATCATCAGAATTAATTGGATTTTTGGCTGGAATTGAAAATATTAACATTATCATTGTTTTTAATGAAAAAGGCAAAAATGAAATTAACGCAAGTTTAAGAAGCACTGAAAATTATGATATTTCAATAGTGGCAAAACATTTCGGCGGTGGCGGGCATAAGCAGGCTTCAGGATTGCAAAATTTCAAAGGAAATTTAAATCAAGCAAAAGAACAAATATACGATTTTATAATAAAAAATATTGATAAGATAAAAATCAAATGAAATTTAATGCAATGCAAATTATTATATATTAATTCGATAAGGGTTTGTTTATAGGATAGAAAAATTATAACGATATATAGTATTATGCAAACGCGCTTAATACAATATATAGTATCTTTATGCAATTAGAATAAATAATATAAAAGGGGCAAAAATGGTGAGGTTCGGTCCGTCAGGCAACAGTCAAATTTTTTATGACGCTGGTTATAAATCAACTGTGGAAGCGCCAAAGTGGCTGAGTAGTGTCGGGCTGAATGCTTATGAATATTCTTTTGGCAGGGGATATAATATGTCCTTTGAAACTGCCGAAAAAATTGGTGCGGAAGCAAAGCAATATGATATTGCTTTAAGTATTCATGCCCCTTATTATATAAATTTTGCCAACATTGATGACTTAATGATTGAAAAATCATTTTCTTATATTATGCGGGGATATGATTATCTTAAAGCAATGAACGGCAATAAAATGGTTTTGCATTTGGCAACGCAAGGCAAACTTAACAGAAATGAAGCATTGTTGTTAACTGAAAGCCGGTTGGACGAATGTCTTAAAAGAATTTATGACAGAAATTTACAAGGATATTATTTGTGCCCTGAAACAATGGGAAAATTTTCACAAATTGGTTCGTATCAAGAAATAATTGACTTATGTGCAAAAGATAAAATATTAATACCGACGTTTGATTTCGGGCATATAAACTGCATTCTTAAAGGCGGATTGAAAAGCCCCGATGATTATAAAAAGATTTTCGATTATTCTTTTAATAAACTTGGCGAATTTAAAACAAAGAATTGTCATATACATTTTTCCAAAATAAAGTTTGGTGAAAAAGGTGAAATAAATCATTTGGATTATGATGACAAGAATTTCGGACCTGATTTCAATCATCTTGCACAAGTCATTTTTGATTATAAATTAACCCCGACAGTCATTTGCGAATCCAGCACCAAAATGGCAGAAGATGCACTAACTTTTAAAAATATTTACAACTGCGTAAAAATTATAGACAAAATATAACAAAAGTGGTATAATGCTAGTCAGTTGAAATAAAAATGCTTTTTTATTATTAAATTAATACTAATTTGATAATTTATTGTGCGAAATTTTTAAATTGATTTATATGGAGTAAAACATTTAATTTCAAAAATTTAATTGAAATAGGACTAAAAAATATTTGTTTATTGAATTAGTCAAGGAGATAATTTATGATTGCTGCGGGAAGTTTCAGGAAAGGTTTTACATTCGCAATGGACGATTCTGTTTATATCGTTGTTGATTTTATGCACGCTCAGGTTGGCAGGGGCTCTCCGCATGTAAGAACAAAACTAAAAAATATAATGACAGGTCAGGTTATTGAAAAAACATTCAGCCCGACAGAAAAATTTGAACCCGCAGAAATTGAAAAGAAGGAAATGCAGTTAATTTATAATGACGGTGATTTATATTATTTTATGGATATGGAATCATATGAGCAAATCCCTCTTAATAAATCTAAAGTGGAGCATGCATTAAATTATATGACCGAAAATATGCTTGCAACAATTCAGTTTTATAAAGATGAAGCATTTTCTGTTGAACCGCCTACTTTTGTTGAACTAACTGTTATACAATGTGATTTGGGCTTGCAAGGAGATACATCAAAAGCGTGCTTCAAGCCAGCAACTCTTGAAACGGGTTTGCAAATCAATGTTCCGCTTTTTATAAATCAAGGTGACAAAATAAAAGTTGATACGCGTGATGGCTCATACATAGAAAGAGTGAAATAATTTTTAAAATAATGTTTATCAGTAATTTAGTATAATTTTTATAAAAAAATCCCGTGAAAATTTTTTTCGGGATTTTTTGACCGATTGAAATGCCCGTTTGAATGTCGACTTGCCCGTTTGACTTGTCGGCTTGGTCTGTTTGACTCGCCTTGTTGACCGCTCGCCCTGCTTCGTTTCACTCCGCCCGCTCGCTTGGTGCGGTTGACTCGGTTGATTTGCCCGTTTGTCCTGTCAACTTGCCCATTTGACTCGCTTTGTTGTCCGCTCGCACAGTTTCACGCGCTCGCTTTGCTCGTTAGACTGTCGACTTGCCCGTTTGGCTGTTGAAATGTCCGTTTGACTGCTTGTTGTCTGCTCGCCCTGCTTGCGCCCGCTCGCTTGGTTCGGTTGACTCCGTTAGGCTTGCCCTTTAGACTTCGTTAAAATTGCCCGTTAGACTGTAGGCTTGCCCGTTTGACCCGCCTTGTTGTCCGCTCGCCCTGCTTCGTTTAACTTCGCCCGCTCGCTTGGTCTATTAGGCTCGATTGATTGCCCGTTAGACTATTGACTTGCCCATTGGACTCTGTTAGATTTGCCCGTTTGACTTATTCAAAATGTCCGTTTGACCCTGTCGCTTTGCCGTTCAACTTTTAAATTGCCCGTTTGACTGTCAATTTGCCCGTTTGTCCTGTCAACTTGCCCATTTGACCCGCCTTGTTGTCCGCTCGCACAGTTTCACGCGCTCGCTTGGTCCGTTTGTCTATCGACTTGCCGTTTGACTGGTTTGTTGTCCGCTCGCCCTGCTTCGTTTAACTTCGTCCGCTCACTTAGCTCGTTTGACTCCGTTAAACTTGCCCGTTTGACTCGGTTGAATTGCCCGTTTGACCCCGTTAGATTTGCCCGTTTGATTTATAAACTTGCCCTTATGACTGTCAATTTGCCCGTTAGACTGTAGGCTTGCCCGTTAGACCGATTTGTTGCCCGCTCGCCCTGCTTCGTTTAACTTCGCCCGCTCGCTTGGTCTATTAGGCTCGATTGAT
>JAQUUD010000082.1 GCA_028694075.1 Clostridia bacterium | reverse complement strand
ATTTTATAAGATGATATAGTGTGCAGTGCCGAAAACAATGTAAAAAATATTACAATCGTTAAAATAAGATTGATAAGCATAATAACGCAAGAGCCAACCATATTATAACCACTGCCTTTGTATAATTCTTGTGTTTTTTGGTTTAATTTCATTCTATCATTTGCATATTGTTTTTGCAATTTTTGAAGTTGCGGTGCAACTGCTTCTTGCATTCTCATATTATCTCTTGCAACTTTTTTATTCATAAAGTCAAGCGGTGTTAAAACTATTTTAATGCAAATTGTTAGAACAATTATAGCCCAAGCATAATCAAGTATAAATGATTCAAAGAAAACAATTATTGTTTCCCAAAAACCAACAGGTTCAGCAATTAATAAACTTATAAAATCCACTTTAAATCTCCTTTAATGTTAAGAGGAATGGGGTCGTAAGATCCTTTATATTTTGGTGAACATCTAAGTAATCGTTTCAAACCCAAATTAACACCTTTAATAAAATGATATTCCCTTATTGCGTCAATCATATATTTTGAGCATGTTGGTGTGTAAGCACAAGTTTTTAACAAAATTGGTGAAATAAAAATTTTATAAACCCAAACTAAACCGATTAAAAAGTAATCAATTGGAAACATTATTATTTTAAACAAGACTGTCATTAAAGAGTCCTGCCTTTTTTAATAACTTTTCCATTTCTATTTTTATATCATTAAAAGGAATGGTATCAATGTCTTTTTTTGCTATAAAAATATAATTAAATTGCCAATTAAAGTTGTTTTGAAGCAAATTAAAACATTCTCTCAATCTTCTTTTCACTTTGCTTCTAACAACACTTTTTCCAATTTTTTTAGAAACTGAAAAGCCAATTTTAAACGGTTTTGTTTTAGTTCTTACATAAACAAGAGTTAAAAATTTAGAGTGATATGCTTTGCCTTTTCTATAAATAAATTGAAAATGTCTGTTTTTAGTCAAACGGTGCTCTTTTTTAATCATATTTCACCTGTTTTGCGGTGTCATAAAAAATGACAAATTAAATAAGTAATTAGCAAATTTACTTTTATATTTCACTGATTTTCGGTCTTTTAAAACTAATTAATATTCTTCACTTTAAGTCCTAATTAGGACACCACTTTTTTTTAAGCAGATAAAACTTTTCTGCCTCTGTCTCTACGCCTTTTAAGCACATTTCTCCCAGATTTAGTACTCATTCTTTCTCTAAATCCGTGAACTTTACTTCTATGTCTTTTTTTAGGCTGGTAAGTCCTTTTCATAATGCCTCCTGAATTAAATTGATAACTGTTCCATTATAATTGAAACTGGTGATAAAGTCAAGGATATTTTATAAAGTGACTTTATAAGTTTTGTTAAGCATAGCAATTTAAAATTCTTTTATTAATATTACTTCTTGCAAACTTTGTAACAATATTCTCAACACAAAATAATTGTAATAAAATAAATTCAAATATATATTGAGTGGCTTTTGTTTTATAAATATAAATATTTAATTTTTAACGATATCTATAGATAAAAAAATAAAAAATAAATTAATTATTAAAAAATAACAATTAAATAAATAAAAAATGTCACATAAATGCAAAAAACCGCCAATTATTGCGGTTTTTGGTATTTATTATTTATTTTTTTTTAATTATTAATAATTCATAATTTAATGATTTTTTTATATTTTTTTATATTTTATATTTATTGTTCTTATTTTTTTCTGTTTACCAAATTTTTTAATTGATATTGACTATGAGATAAAAATAATGTTATCACATCTTTGTTTAAAAGTTTTACATCGTTAATAGATATTTTTTCGCATTCAATCTCTAATTGATAATCACTCGAAAATGAAATAATAAAATTTGTTTTTTTATTTTCTTGAATATTGGTATAAATTCCAGATATATTATTTAGTTTTATTTTATTGAAAATTAAATTTAATTTTTTAATTTCTATGTTAGTTAATTTGAATTCAACAAATAAATCATTTTTTTTATTATGTCCATATTCAACAATACCTAAATACAATTCATTTCCCAAAATATTAAATCCAACTAAATCCCAGTCATAAAAAGCACAATTTTTTAAATTGTATTCATTTTCTAGTTTTTCGAAATTTTCCACTAATTCAGATATTTCATAAATTAAATAATTTTTCTTTATTTTTACTCCCCAAAAATCAAAACAAAATGATTTTTTATGCAGTGCCCATTGGTCTTAACGGCAATATCAAATATAAATATCTTTCTTCTTCACCTTCAAAAGGTGTTATGACACAAGGATTTTGCGCTTGATTAAATTTAATATTAATAAACTCGTCTGAAATAATTCTTAAAGCGTCAATAAAAAATCTTGCATTGAAAGAAATAATAAGTTCCTTACCTGCAAAAACAATATTAATATTTTCTCTTACATTTCCAATTTCACTTCTTGATGTAATACATAAATTTTGTTCTCTCAAATCAAATTGCACAAGATTATTTTTTCCTATTTTTGAAAGTAATGACGCTCTATCTAATGCATCTTCAAGTTGTTTTTTGTTTATAGTAATTTTTGATTCATATTCTTTGCTTATAATTTGCTTATAATTTATAAAGTCGCCTTCAAGCAATCTTGTTGTTATAATGCAGTCATTTAAATCAACCATCATAAAATTTCGCTGAATATAAATATTTACGATATCATCTTGATCATCAAGCAGTTTTGATATTTCATTTA
>JAQUUD010000081.1 GCA_028694075.1 Clostridia bacterium | reverse complement strand
TCAAATTATGACTTTTGTTGAAGACATTATTTTCATCAGCATTTTGTTGTTTTAACTGATTGACCATTTCCAAAATACCATCTAAATCTTTTAAAAAATTTTGTTTTTCTTGTTCTGAAAATTCAAGAGCCGAAAGTTCAGCCAAATATTCCACATCACTAAGATTAATATTCATTTTTTCTCCTTTTCAAGTTTTTATATAACTCATATTTATATTTAAAACAAATAATTTGTTCTCAGTATTATTTTGTAATTAATAATAAATTATCACAGTAAAAATTGTTTTTAATAGGTAAAAATTTTAAAATATTTTCAATAAATTTATGGTTTTATTCTTGTTGGACCTCTGAATACAAACATTGCTTCTTTTATGCTGGCAATGCCTAGTAATAGCATTGTTATTCTGTCCAGCCCAATGCCGAAACCTCCGTGAGCAGGGCAACCATATTTAAAAAAGTCTAAATAAAATTGAAGTTTTTCCGTGGAATTGCCTCTTTCAATGGTTTGAGCCACAAGTTTGTCATATCTGTGTTCTCTGATTGCTCCGGTTGTAATTTCAATGCCTTTCCAATATAAGTCATAACCTTTTGCAATGAGCGGATTTTTTTCGTCACGCATATGATAAAATGCCCTAATTTCTGCGGGATAATCGGTTATGAAATAAAACTCGTGTTTATTTTTCTTTATTAAATATTCGCCTAATGCTTTTTCTTGTTCAGTTGAAAAATCTTCGCCAAATTCAATGTCAAAATCCAAATCCTGCAATATTTCAACGGCATCTTTCATTTTAATTCTCGGGAAAGGCAAAGTGGGTACATTAAATTCAATTCCAAAAATCTTTTCAATTTCTTCGCCATATTTTTCTTTTACTGCGTTTAATGCCCCAGCAATCATTTGTTCTTCAAATTGCATTATTTCTTCAACATCATATATATTTGCCATTTCAATGTCAATGCCAGTAAATTCTGTTGCGTGCCTTGAAGTGAAACTTTTTTCTGCTCTGAAAACGGGACCCGTTTCAAACACTTTTTCAAGCCCGCTTGCAATTGCCATTTGTTTATAAAATTGCGGGGATTGTGTTAAATATGCCTTATCTCCGAAATAATCAAGTGTAAACAAATCTGAGCCGGATTCACTGGGCTGAGAAATAATTTTTGGTGAATGGAATTCAACAAAATCTTGTTCAAACAAAAATTCACGCACTGTGCGAGTAAAAAGTGTTTGCACTTTCATCATCAAACTGTTTTTTGGCTGACGAAGGTCAACCCATCGATAATCAAGTTTTTGGTCAATATTGCTTTCTTCATCAATCGGAAGAGTTTCGGCAATGCTATCAATCTTGATTTCATCAGGTATGATTTCTTTTCCGCCAAGTTTAACATACGGATTTTCAACCGCCTTGCCTTTTATTGTTACGAATGAGTTAACGGTTAATTGTTCGGTTGTTGGTAAAAGGTTTTGTTTGGCAGTTTTATCAACTGTGATTTGCACAGCGCCGTATAAATCTCTGATTATAATAAATTGCATACTTTTCTGATCTCTGATTTTATCAACAAAACCCGAAATTTCAACATCGCAATTATTTTTAATTTCATTTATTTTAGTTCTCATAATTTCCTCTTTTATAGTCTAGATACTTATTATTATACAACATTATACTAAAAAAATAAAGTGATTTTAATTAAAATTTATATTAAATTGATCGCTTTAAAATTATGGCTTTTATATGTTTGGGTTAATGTTTTAAATCAACTCACGAAAAAATTAAAAAAATAAATATTAAGCAAAAATAAAAGCCTATTTTTGTAGGCTTTAATTTTGTAATGAGTTTACATTTTTTTATTTGATAACACTTTAAATCAAATTTTAACAAATTCGATTTAGAATTTGTAAATATATCTAGGCTTTTTTGCATCATTTAAAAGTTTGGCATAATGAGCCTGCTTTCTGCTGGCACTGTTTTTGTGAACAATATTTTTTCTTGAAGCACTGTCTATAAGGCTTGTAAGTTCGCTGTAAACTTTTTCAGCTGGTTCAAAATCTTTTTCAGACACTAATTTTTTAAATTTTTTAGTATATGTTGAAATTTTTGATTTTACAGCCTTATTAATTAGATATTTTTTTTCTGCGATGTTCACTCTTTTTTCTGCTGATTTTGTGTTTGGCATAATTTTCTCCTATTTAAGTATGGCGCTAGTTTAACATACACAAAACAAAAAATCAAGCAATTTTTTTATTTTCCTTTGATTTTGTGCCTTATTTATTATATTTTTATAATAATTTTATAATATAATAAAACTTTAAATTAATGTTAATTAAAAACAGTCCAAATTTTTTTATGTTTTACTTAATAGATTTTTTCACTAAAATATTAGGAATGACATATATTTTTTGTATGAATAAAATAAAACAAAACAAAAAAAAACATGATATACATAAAAAATCAAAAAATCAAATTGAAAATCTAAATGATGGACAAATTCAGAATAATGAAAGCGTAATGTTTGACAAGGAAAATTTCCAAAAGACATTAGTTGAAAAATTTATTGAAACAAGTGCAAACGCAACTAAAAGTTTAATTGAAAATGACGAAGCGAATATGATGCGGAAAATAAGCACTAATTCACAAAAGTCCAATGAAAGTTCAGATGAAATCATTGATAATTACAATATAAACTGGCTAGATATTTGTTGTTTTAAACAAATGCAAGATGAAAACATAGAAAATTCTCAAAATTTGAAAAATAATATACAAACAAAAGAATTAAAACATATCCGAAAAAGAAAAAATATTGTGCTTATTGACAGCGGAATTGGTGGACTTTTTATTTTGAAAGAATGTATAAAATTAATT
>JAQUUD010000037.1 GCA_028694075.1 Clostridia bacterium | reverse complement strand
AAGCAAGAATTGGTGGCAATGCAAAAAGTATTAAGGTGGCAGAGCAAAATGTTCCTATTGAAATAGACAAACAAACTTGAGAAATTGTGGCATCGTTTGAAATTAGTCCGATAATGCCAGTCACAATGAGCAAGATTAATGATGAAGTTAAAATTGTGTGAATTGATTTATTGTAGGCAAATTTGGTTGATTCAACCACGTCAAGCGAGTTCCGACCTTCTTTATAATATGTCGAATAAAGAATTCCATAATCTATTGTTGCACCCATTAAAAGTGCTTGAACGATTAACACTGCCAAAAAATATAAATTTCCACCAAATAATCCAAGGGCCCCCATTGTCAAGAAGATCGCACATTGAATTATGCACACAAGAATTATAGGCAAAATTATTGAACGGAAAGTTAATGCTAATATAATTAAAATTGCAATAATGGTTAATATTGTGATTAAAGTTAATTCCCAGTTCATTTTATCATTCATTTCATAAGCCATTGAGGAATTGCCTACAAAATAAAAATTGCTTTCAAAATTCAAATCCATTGCTCCTTGCAATGTTTCAAAAAATTCAAAAGTGTTTTCAGACTCTCTTTGCAAGGTTGAAGTTATAATAAGTCTTGAATGATTTTCTCCAACAAAAGTTGTATACGCGGTTTCAACTTGAATCTTTAAATTTTGTAATTGCTCAGCAAACTGCTCAGCATATTCATTTGGAATCATACCGCCAAAAGTCGGGTCAGTCTCTGCAATTTCATTTAAAAAAATAATAAAATCATACATTGGTATTTTATTATCATCGGATAAGCCAAATTCCGAAAAATATTCATTATACAAACTATCAACAAATCCTGAATCTAATTCAGAAGTGTAAGCAAATTCTTCACTTGAAAAGCGCGCTCCAATTGTGGTTGCATAGCCCTCAGCATTTTCTACCTCTGAATTTAGAAGAATTAGGGGCAGAATTTCGCCAATGTGTTCTTCGTCTTCATTATCATAAATCAGAACTATTATATTTTTATCTTCAAAAATTTTATCTACATTGTTCATTATAGGAATTGTATAATCAAATCCAACTCCGCCACGAATGAAAAAACTTAATCCAAAAATGATAATGAACACAAATGGTACGATTTTTCTTGCTTTAAAACTGAATAAGCCAAGTTTATTCATATTAAAATGTAAAAACTTTTTACTAGTTTTTTCGATTGCTTTATCAAACAAAATAATTAAAGCGGGTAAAACACAAAAGACACATAAGAAACTAAGCAAAACGCCTTTAGCAAGCACTAAGCCCATTTCCATTCCAATTGTGAAACTCATAAACAATAAAACAAGCATACCGACAATGGTTGTAAACGAACTGCCAAAAATTGATTTTAATGAGTTTTTGATTGCATTTTTCATTGCAATTTTGTTGTTTTCAGCGTTAGGCTTTTCCTGCCTATATCTATTCGTTAAAATAATTGCAAAATCCATTGATAAACAAAGTTGTAAAATTGACGATATGGAATTTGTAATCACTGAAACACTATCAAAAATTATATTTGTGCCAAGACTGATAAAAATTGCAATGCCGATTGTTATCATAAACAAAAAAGGCTCGATCCACGATTGACACATAAGAAGCAAAATCACAATCATAATTGAAATTGCGAGTATCATCAATAATAAAGGGATAAGTGGTTGATTTTTTGTTGTAATATCCCCGCCTGTTTGGGCATTATTGTATGTGTTATTAACCGTTTGATAAACTGTGCTGGCTTCTGTTGAATCAGAAGAAAACGGAACTTTTAAAACAAAAAGCGTGTTTTCATTTTTTGTTTCTATTGTTACACTTTCAACATTTTGAATATTTTCCAGTTCAGACTTAATTTCATTTGTTTGCTCTATTGTTAAATTCTCAAACATCACTTTTAGCGTGCTTGAAGCCGGATCATTAAATTCAGTTTGAATTATTGTTAATCCGGCTTTAGTTGGCGAGTCTGACGGCAAATAATTGGTAATATCAGAATTAATTCGGACTTGCCCCATTAAAAAAACACTGATAACTGCAAGAATAATAAAAATTGACGCAAGAATATATCTTTGGTTAACAAGAAATTTTGATAATTTATTCATAATCTTCCTTTTAAACAAATTTTTGTTTGAATTTTTGAATTAGAAATATTATAATATACATATGTAGATTTTGTAACCGCAGTTGTTTTTGAAACAGTCGTTAAATCATCAAAAATTAATTTTTTGTGGTTTTCGCAACAAAAATCATCAAAATTATTTTAAAAGGAACATTAAATGGAAGAAAATCAAAGGGTTCGCCTTACAAAAAAAATGCTGAAAGACAGTTTGCTTAAACTTTTGAAAAAGAAAAACATTCAAAAAATTTCAATTAAAGAAATTTGCGATTTGGCACAAATCAACCGCTCAACTTTTTATAAATATTATTCTACGGAATATGATTTGTTAAAGGATATTGAAAATGAGCATCTTTTTGCAATGCAGGAATTTTTAAAACTTACTGACAGCAATCTTACAATTTTAAAGTTTTTAAAATATATTGATGAAAACGCAGAATTTTTTAAATTAATGCTTGATACATTAAACAATATTGATTTTTTGGAGCAATTATTGCCTGTATGTTTTTCAAAAATGAATTACGACGAAAAATTGGAAAAGTATAAAAATTCAACCAAACAGGAATATATGTTTCAATTCCTTATTTATGGTTGTATCAATGTTATAAAAAAGTGGTTATTTAATGAAAGACGAGAAACTTTGCAAGAAATGAATTTGATATTAGTTGATTTAATCAGCAAGTTTTTTAGAAAAAATATATAATTTAATTGTTAGGTGAATTAAAAAAATGTATTTTTTAACAACATAATTAATTGATAAAAATTGACAGTGTGGGAATTTAAAGTTTATAATTATATAAACTTAAATGTTTAATTAGGAGAAAAATATGTATGAATATGAAATAAAATTCAAAATAGAAAATTTAAAAAAATTTTCAGAAATTTGCGATAATTTAAAAATCAAATTTAGTAATGAGCAGGTGCAGGTTGATAATGTTTGGATATTAAATGATGCGGACGGAACGAACTTAATCACAGGTATGCCCGTTGTAAGAACAAGAATTGAAAATAAAATCGCCACAATCACCTTAAAAAAAGAAATCAAACATGGTACATTTGAAGAATATGAAACAAACGTATCTGATATTACGCAAGCAAATGAAATTATTAAAAATCTAGGAATGCGTAGGCTTGTGGAAATAAAAAAGAAACGAAGAACTGCAATATTTAAAAATTATAATTTATGTTTAGATAATGTGGAAAAACTGGGGAATTTTATCGAAATAGAATTTCTTGCAAAAAATTTTGATGAAAACTCAAAAGAAAAAATTTTGGAACTGGCAAAGCAATTTTTTTTATCAGAGAACGACATTGTTGTTAATACATATAATACCTTACTTTGCCGAAAATATAATTTGAAATAAAAACTGATTTTTAATTGTGTAAAAAAAGTTAAAAAACATTTAAAAAAATTAATATATCAAAAAATAACTGCCCAGCCGGCGTTATCGCCGACAGGGCATTTATTTGTTATTAATATTAAAAAATAATTGAACAAATTAACAAACAAATGAATAAACAAAATTAGTTTACTAAGTTGCATAATTAAAATTAATAATAAAAAAATTTCAATATTTAAAACTGATGAATAACTCAATAAATAATAAAAATCGAAAATAAACGGTTTTTATAAACAAAATCAAACAAAATATATTTTGATTAAAATTACAGTTTCAAGTTTAATTATTCTTTATCTTTAAATGAGTCAAATGGTCTTGCAGGAATCGCAATTTTGTCGAAACCTGTGTATGGTTGCAACACTTTCGGAATAAGCACACTGCCATCTTCCTGCTGATAATTTTCTAATATAGCAAGAATAACACGGCTCGTTGCAACGGCAGTTCCGTTTAATGTGTGAGCAAATTTTTTTGCTCCGTCTTGCCCTTTATATTTTATATTCAAACGCCTTGCTTGGAAATCTGTGCAATTTGAAGTTGATGTAACTTCGCCGTATTCACCGTTTAATCCTTTGCTCGGCATCCATGCTTCAATATCATATTTTTTATATGCCGGAGCGCCAAGGTCGCCAGCACAAATTCTTAGAACACGATAAGGCAGTTCTAATTTTTGATATATTTCTTCTTCAATGCCAAGCAATTCTTCCAAAATTTCATTACTTTTTTCTGGTGTTGATACAACATACATTTCAATTTTATCAAATTGATGAACACGATATAGCCCACGATTTTCTCTTCCTGCACCACCTGCTTCACGACGGAAACAATGACTTTCAGCAGCAAATTTTAGTGGCAGAACTTCACCTTTGAAAACAGTATTTGATAAAAAGCCCCCAACTGTAATTTCAGCAGTTGCAACAAGACTCATATCTGTGTCTTCAATGTTGTATATATTGCTTTCATTGCCACGAGGGTTAAATCCTGACCCAATCAAAATTTCTTTTTTTGCAAGGTCAGGTGTTTTCAATAGCAAAAATCCTTTTTTTTTCAAGAGATTAACAGCAAAACTTTTGAGTGCCATTTCAAGAATTAAGGCATCATTTTTTAAAAAATAAAATTTTGCGCCAGTTGTTTTTGTTGCACTGTCAAAATCAATTATGTCAAGTTTCGAGCCAATTTCCAAATGATTTAAAGGTCTGAAATCAAATTTTCGTGGGGTGCTTATTTTTTTAATTTGAAGATTATTGTCTTCTTTAAATCCTTCCGGCGTGTCGTCAGGAAGATCATTCGGCACAAACATCATTTGATTTAAATAATTTTCTTCAACGGTCTTAAAATTCTCTTCAAGCAATTTAAGTGAGCCCTTAAGCCCAGTTGCCTTAGAAATCGCCTCAGTTTTCTCCGCACCCGAAAGTTTTTTAATCGAGTTCGCAATTAAATTAAGTTCGCTACGAACTTCTTCAATTTCCTTTTTTATTTTAATATATTCTTTATATAATTTTAACAAAGCATATATATCAATATTTTTTATGTTTCTTTTTAAAACGCTGTCATTAAAAGACTCAGGGTTTTTAAGAATTTTTTTTATATCTTTCATAAATTCTCCTTGTGGATATAGTAAAATCATTATAACAAACTCTTAACAATCAAGTCAAGTTTCCTATAAATCTTGCGACAAAAAAATAAACTAAATAAAAGAAATCCTACTTACATAAAAAAATTGACAAAATCACTTTAAAAAATGCAATTATGCAATCTGCAAACCAAATCCAGCAGAAACTAAAACTGGATAGTTCTCACTTTAAAAGAAACCAATTCGAAAGCAGAAACTAAAACTGGATAGTTCTCACTTTAAAAACTTGAAATTATTAAAAAACTATGCTATCATAATTAATGTTCAAAGCATATGTTCGAGTAGCTCAGCAGGATAGAGCATCGGTTTCCTAAACCGCAGATCGGAGGTTCGAATCCTCTCTCGAACACCACTTGCCGTAAGTATTGCATTGCTACTTTTAAACATGCCTTTAGAAATTGTTGCCCTATTTGTTTCAGTAAGTGAAATTATAGGAGAGATAAATATGAAGGTTATGTTTAGAGCGGCGATAAACGGTGTTCGCGGGGTGTGAATTCTGAGCATTTGAAAGTAAACGTGTAATGCTAGGCAAGGGCGAACACCATGTGGTTCGAATCCACAACATCCCGCAAAAAAAAAGATGTTTATTTAAACATCTTTTTTTGTATCCTTTATTATTTTTTCTATGCACTGATCAATAGTTAAGTCTGGATTAATATAATAAACATTATTTTTGGGAGTTTTTTGAACTCTTGATCCGTGATTTTTTGAATTAAAATTATGAATTCTTTTTGTACATATAATAGCATTATTAACTTGATCAAATCCAATTTGGGCAATTATTTTTTTTATTATGTTTTCGGATTTTATATCATCTTGTTTTGATAATCCATATAACTTTCTAATTTTAGATACATATGCACTATTTTTTGTTTTTGGTCCAAGAGAAAAATTTAATGGATTTTCTTTGTGTAATAATATCCACAAATCAAAATTTAAAATAGAATATCCAATGCTAAATTTTAATCCCTTGGCTTCATCTATGGCATTATTAAAAATATTTGGTTTTAAATCGTGATCAAAAACTACAGTGGCATTTTGAGATCCAATTGTTATTTGTTTTGCTTTCTCTATTACAGCACTTGCATCTCCTCCACCTACATTGAAAACATTAAGTTCTATATCATAATCTCGGTTAGGTTGAGAATTAATTAAATCTCTAATTTTACAAAAATATTTTTCTTCTTGTAACCCTTCACAAAATAAATTAATGGGATATTTTAAATTTCTTATGGGTCGACTTCTTTTTCTATATCGACTATTTTTTTTCATTTGCCATTTCCTTCATTTTCTCAAGATATTTTTGTAAAGATTTTTCAAAATCAAATTTTGGTAATGCCCCATATTTTCCTTCTAAATAGTTTTTTACAAAGGTTTCTCCATTTCGAACTGATTTTTTCCCATATGATTTAAAATCAGACAAAGAATATAACTCACTAGTAAAATTATTTAAATTTTTATTAACAAAATAAACCTGATCTTTTCTTATTTTTATTAAAGACATAAAAATAGGATTATGTGAAGTAAATATTAATTGAGCCCCTTTACTATTTATTTTTTTATTTAAAAACACATTTAAAATTTCCTTAATAATTTCAAAATGAAAGGATGAATCTAACTCATCAATTACTATAGTTGATCCGCTTATTATTGCTGGAAATAATACTGTTAAAATATTAACAAATTTTATTGTACCAGCAGATTCGGTATTTATAGAATTTGTATCTATTGATTTTTCTGGTGGTAATCCTTTAATTTTGTATATTGATCTCATTTGAAGTCCAAGATTTTGGCTTTCATGATTCGCATCAATTCTATATAAAATTTGTTGAGGACCAAAATCTGCAATTTTTTGAGCCGCATCAATTATTTCGTTTTTAATATTTATTCTGTTAAATTTAGGGAATTCATTTAATGATACTTGAAGTTTTAGTGAATTTAAATCTGTTATAACTATAAACTTCTCTTTAAACCAATTAATAAAAGATAAATAATCTTCATTATCTTTTATGTTATTTTTAAATGTTGAATGCAAAAATAAATCAGATTTATCTATAGCTATATTAGAACCAATAATCATATTTTTATCACTGCGATATTTAATAGAAATATTGTTCCTATTAAATATTATTTTATTATTTATTGTTAATGTTTCTTCAACGATTTCTTTTTCTACGCAATATTGTTCAACAGGAGATAAAGAACATTTAAAAGCTATGCTATATTCATATTTTTTATTATTTTGTATAAATCCTATCCCTAACCCAACTGGTTCACAATACTTATCATATGAGTGTAGATAAGGTAGCAAGCCAATGTCAAATAAAAGGCTCTTTTCATCAGAAGATATAATTTTACCACTTAATACAATTTCTTTTAAAATAGCCATTGCTTTTACTAATGTTGATTTTCCACTAGCATTGGCGCCATAAATAACCGAATAAGGCAAAAGTTCCACTTTTTTATTTAAATATTTTTTTTCAATATAAATATCTTTATTCTTGGTTTGTAACTTATATGGGACAGTTTCAAATATTGCTTCTTCATTAAACACTTTAAAATTTTTTAATTTAAAGTAAATCATTTTTACACCTCTTGATCATTATATGATAGTTGCAATATAAATGCAACAAATTTAGATTTATTCCTATTTTTTCTATTTATTTTATTTTTATGCTTTTATATTTGCAACTAGCACATTATTATTTGTAAAAACTTACAAAAACAATAATTGTTTTTGCTATTTAATTTAATATAACATTATAACATTGCATTTTTCAATCTTTTGTGACAACAAGGTTTAAGTATTTAGAATAGATAATATTAATTATAAATATTTTTAAAAAAATTATTGGATTTATTATCAAATGCTTAATTTAAAAAAATGGGAACAAAGATATCAAATATAATATTTTAAATCATTATTAATCCATTATTAATCCTCAAATATATTATCTATTATATTGCTTGCTTTTATGTCGCTTGAGCGCATGAAGTGTGAGTATATATCACTTGTTGTTGATGCCATACTGTGTCCGGCTCTTGCCGCCACGGTTTTTATGTCAACGCCAGCCATCAGTTGCAATGATATGTTTGTGTGTCTTATGGAATGTAAGGTCACTGCGGGCAAACCTGCTTTCTTTAGGACTTTTCTTAACCATATTATAAATAGACTTGGCTCATATGCTTCGCCACTATCGCTTTTAATAATAGCATCTTCGTATTCTGGTTTTGTTGTGTATGTTCTATTTTCATTCCACCATTGCTTATATTTTTTATATTCTTCTAAAAGTCTATCTGGCATTGTTATTTCTCTGTTTGAACTTTCGGTTTTTGTGCTTTTATAGAATTTACCAAAGCGTGGTTCAAAATGCAATGACCTTTGAACATGCATTGTTCCAGTTTCAAAGTTTATGTCTTTCCATTGAAGTCCTGCAAGTTCGCTTCTTCTAATACCCATATATAGGAAAGTCATTAATGCAACATACCACTCTATAACTTTGTTGTTCTTTTATCCATTTTTGTAACAAGTCATAATTAATTAAATTCTTCCGCAAACTCGCTTAGCAGGATAAAAATCCTTACTGTTTGCAAGTTTATATGCGGAAGATATTCCAATGTCAAGTAGCCCAGCCATATCTTGAATTGAAATACACATCTTTTTTTCTTCTTCCATGTTTATTTCTCCTTTTAACCACAAAAAAAAGAGTGGGTAAGCACTCTTTCTGCGATTTAATTTTTAATAGTAAAAATTTTATTGAGTTATCTTTACTATTCAGTAATAGTATATCATATTGGTGGTGACAGTCCTAAAATCGTCCCAACTTACATATTTCCTTCATCATCTATTTGATCAAATATATCAACTAGTTTTTGATAAGCATTTGTCATATCTTCAAAATATTCTTTTGTTTTTTCATTAGTTGAATAATTTAATATGGCTTCAGAGACCAACTCCGCTTCCATATCTCTTAATAGCTGATTTTTCTTAGTATTTTTAATTTTATATAAAAATTTAAAATTTAACAACTCACCGTTTATCGCTATCTGGTCTGCAACTTTTTGGTAAATTTTATTACAAAGATTTTCCGCTGATTTCTTCTGTCCATCAAGATATTTTTGCGAATATTTGATCAAACTTAATCCGTTTATAAATATTTCTTCATATACATTCCTATATTCCTTCAACTCAGTATTAAATATATTTTTTAAAAACCTAATATCTTTCATTATATCTAGAATGTCCGACGGAGTTGTTCCAATATAAATAAAGTCGTTTTTGTCTGTTTTCCCTTTATTATCTAAACAAAACTTGTCATATGTCACTTTGTCCTTTTTTAATCTTCGTAACATTATGTTTGCTCTTTCATAAGGCAAC
This sequence comes from Clostridia bacterium, assembly GCA_028694075.1. Classification (GTDB taxonomy): domain Bacteria; phylum Bacillota; class Clostridia; order Christensenellales; family UBA1242; genus UBA5489. Next base: position 3,653 of record JAQUUD010000037.1, on the reverse strand, counting down.
AAAGGCAATTACCTAGGTTTATAATGTTTATCTTTTTCTTTCACTTCATATTTTTGTAAGTATTTTATTTTTGAAAGTTTTTCATCACATCTCTAATTCTTAACTCAATAGAACCTAAAAGAAACTTGTATATTTCTATTTCATCTTTCTTTGATTCTGCTTTATCATTTTTAAACTTTTTAATATCATCTTTAATATTTTCAAATGTTTGAGTTAAGATTCCGATTTTAGTGACAGGCATTTTTGTCCTCCTAAATAATACCTCCATTTTAGCATAAAAAATTATTAATTATATTGTTTTTGAATTAGTTTCTAAGACAATATTTTTATCACTAGCGTAATTCTTAATAAAAAAAGAACGAATAGTTAGTCCGCTCTTAAAAATTTTACATCATATATTCTGCTTGTTTTATTACTCTTTCAACAGCACCTTCTCGATATTCTGGGGGGTAATCATATTTTTGAAGAAGTTTTTTAATTTGCATTCTCATTCTTGCTTGGGTTGTTCTTTTCTTTGACCAGTCAACTTTAGCATATTCTTGTACAATATCTTTTAATTCAGCGGCAATCTGGTATAATACTCCATCTTTCATCATAGCAATAGCACTTTCTTCTTTTATTAAAGCATCATAGAATGCTTTTTCTCTACCTTTTAAATGATTTTTTTCAGCAGTAGTTTTATCGTTAACCATTTCTTTTGAGAAGTCAACAAGTCCTAAAATTGTTTGGTTAATGCTTGAAGCGTCTTCACGAGTATTATATCTATCAAGTAATAATCTAAGCTTTTCACTATACTCATTAGATTTAATAAGGTTATATTGTTTATATTCCTTAATTGCCTCGTTTAATAATTTTTGCATAATCTTAATGAATATGTGTGGTGGATTTGTTTTTCTTAATTCCTCAATACTATCTTCACTTAGTAATTCCCAAATTTTCACTTTTTCTTTATCTTCAGATACTTGTGAAAGTACTTTAATTTCATCGCCTTTAATTGCTTCAGATATTAATTCTTCAACATGTTTATTTATTTCTCCAGTGTTGAATTGGTATCCCTCATAATCAAGCTTCATAATGTAATGTCTAACTGAAATATAATACAAAATTCTCGTTTTATATTCATCATTAAGGATTCCAGCAGCAACAATAAAAGCATCCTTTAATCTTCTTGTTGTTTTTAAGAAATCTTTTTTTCTATCCTCGTTGTATAAAACAAATTCGGCACCGTCTTGAATAGATTGGAATCTACTTTTTGAGTCAGTATTAAAAAATCTATTTTTATCAACAGTATACAACATTTCATCTAGTATTGACATATCCTCATCAATCAATGATTTTGCAATATTTTGAACATCCTGTAAATTAAACTTTTGGTCTCTGGCGGTATAATCACTTAAAGCTTTCGCAAGAGGTTTATTTAGTCCAATATAATCAACTATAAGTCCACTTTCTTTTCCAGGGAACACTCTATTGACTCTTGCAATAGCCTGCATTAAATTGTGTCCTTGCATTGGTTTATCAATATACATTACATCAAGGTCTGGTACATCAAAACCAGTAAGCCACATATCAACTACAATCGCAATTTTCTTTTTATGAACTCCTTTTTTTGAACCTTCGCCTTTAAAGTTTCTTGCAAGTTCATCTCTATCTTTTTTTGTGCCAAAAGCATTTCTCATTTCTTCAGAATCTTTGTTGCTATCTGTAACGACTAATGCAATATCTTCTTCAAGTTTTGGATCAATTTCTAATAGTAATTTATAAAGGTTGTAGGCAATTTTTCTAGACATACAAACAATCATTGCTTTGCCATTGAGAAAATTCTTTCTTCCTTGATAATGATTGTATATATCATTTGCTAAGAGTTTTAATCTATCAATATCTCCAACAATAAGCTCAATATTAGTTAATTTCTTTTGGGATTCAATAACTTGTTCTTCTGTAGCAGCATTTGATGAAACAATGTCATCATAATAATGATCAATTTCTTTTAAAATATCATTATCAAGCCAAACTTTAGCTAGTCTGCTTTCATAATATAATTTAACTGTTGAACCATCTTCAATAGATTGTGTCATGTCATATGTATCAACAATGTCACCAAAAATTGCAGTTGTCATTTTATCTCTTGTTTTTACTGGCGTTCCAGTAAAACCAATAAAAGTTGCATTTGGCAAACTATCACGAATATATTTCTCCATTCCATATTTTGAGATATATTTAATAATTTCTTTGTTTTCTTTTTTCATAACTATTTTTTCATCTAGTCCATAGTGTGATCTATGGGCTTCATCAGAAAAAACAATTATATTGTTTCTTTGATTTGTAAAAGTGTTTACCTTATCAAACTTTTGAAGAGTGGTGAATACAATTCCACCGACTTTAATATCTTTTAATTCATCAAGCAAATCAGTTCTTGAATCTGCTTGTTTAATTTTTGTATTTAGAAATTCTTTTGCACTATCAAATGTTCCTTTCAATTGATTATCAAGGTCATTTCTATCAGTCAAAACAACAATCGTTGGATTATTTAAACTAGTATCATTTATTAATCTATGGGCAAGCATTAACATTGTATAAGACTTGCCACTTCCTTGTGTATGCCAAATAATTCCAGCCTTACCATCACCACTAGGTTTTTTATGTTCTTTTATGCTTTCGTATGCTTTAATCGCACCAAAATATTGATGATATTGTGCTAGTATTTTAACTGGCTTCTCTTTATCATTTCTTATAAAGAATAAATAATTTTTTATTATATCTAATAGTCTTTCTTTTGAAAACATTCCATCAAGCATAACGTCAAGTTTTCGTGTAAAATTCTTTTTATATCCTTGTTCACCATTAACACTTTTCCATTCTGAATATCTAGTAATATCGGAGGTTAATGTCCCAACTTTGCTATTTGCACCATCACTAATAACTAAAAACGAATTATAGTTAAATAGTGTGGGTATGTCATATCTATAGCCATCTTTATCGCCTTTACCACCAAGTTGGTCATAAGCATTTTGCAAGAAAGTATCTTCTCTATATTCAGGAGATTTTAACTCAAAAATAATCAAAGGTAATCCATTTATAAAAACTAAAACGTCTGGTATTCTTGTTTGACCTTTTTCGTTAAATTTTAGTTGATTGGCTACATTGAATAAATTATTCTCTGGATTATCAAAATCAATTAACTTAATTGTTGGATTACTTTGTTCATTGCCAGTTTCAACTTCAATACCTTTTACCAAGTATTCATGAAAAATTCTATTTCTTTCAAACAACATTGGATTGCTAATTCGTTTGATAGAATAAATTGCATCATCAATTAAAGCAAGTTTTATTCCTTTGTTAATTTTGATTAGTTGCGCATGAAGCACCTCTTCATCAATAAACTCATCAAGTTTTCTACTTGATGCCCAGCACAACTCATCATCTTCATTATTTAAATATTGATATCCGAACATTTCAAGTTTGGAAATAACATATTCTTCAACATCGCTTTCACAAAGAGTTCTTGCCATAGCATTCCCCTTTACTTTAAATGTATTATATCATACAAAATATAAATCTGTAGCATTTTCAATAAAATTACATAATAAAAAACTATGTGTTATTATCAATGTTAGTTGTATAAACATTCTCGGAAGTATCGATGAAAAAAT
>JAQUUD010000036.1 GCA_028694075.1 Clostridia bacterium | reverse complement strand
TTGGCGGAGAGTGAGGGATTTGAACCCTCGCGAGCTTTTACACTCCTACAGTCTTAGCAGGACCGCCTCTTCAGCCAGCTTGAGTAACTCTCCATATTTTATTATTTTATTTTCCTAATTCCCAGTCATCGGTTGGTTCTCTATCTTTATATTTTTCTTTAACTGTAACCACATTTTGCGACCCATAATTTATTGAATCAATGTATAATTTGGGTTGCAATTTGTTTTTTAAGCAAAATTCTTTAACGGCTGTTAGCATTTCGGTGGCGTATTTCAAATTTCTAAAAAGTTTTTAATAGAATATTCAATATAATTATTTTTATCTATATTAACATAGCCAACAACTTTAGAATTCTCTGGTGCATCTAAGAATTCGGATAAATTAATCGGCTCATATCCTTTAATAGCACAACATTATTGGTATTTCCGTCTTCACTTGATGTTGTTAAATATTTAATCTTTCGGTCTGAATATTTAAGTATTCCACCAAATTTATTTATCCCTTAAAATCAAAATTTAGATTTTAAATAAACATATTGAAAAAACCAATTAATTTAAAAACTTAAATATCTCTATCATCACACCATATATAAAGTATAACATATTTTAATTTTTTGTCAACCTTATTGAAAAATCATGAGATAAATTATTTGAAATTAATTTTGTACAAAAGTTTTTATGCTTTAAAATTGACTCTCATAAAATTTAAGCTTAATTTTTATCATTTATTAAATCACAATTTACCAGATCGATTATTTGGTTAATACTCATATCTTTTGTTAACGTTTTCTCTTTAATTTGACCCAAAAAATCTTTTTCGTTCCACCAGCTTTGCATTTCTGCTTCACCAAACTCTTTACAATTTGGTTTTAACTTATGTCGTTTCAATGTTTCTTCAAACGGCAAATCAAAATAATAGGCATATACATTGCTGAAAATGTTATAAATTTTATCAAATAACTTTTTATACCATATAGAATTTAAAATTCCTTCGAGTATTATTGTGTCGCAATGTTTATAACCGTATTCAATGAGGTTTATTAGTAAGGCAACGGTCTGTGTATTTAAACCATCTTTCACATATAGAATTTCTCTTCTTATCATATCTTGTGAAAGTAAAAGTGTGCCGTGGCCATATTTCTTTTGTAAAATCTTTGCAATTGTAGATTTGCCACTGCCTGAATTTCCTCTTAAAATAATTATTTTTGTATTTGTTTTCATCACAAATCTCCAATTTGTTAAAATAATTGACAATACTTGCGATTTGCAAATTTATTTCAATATATAAATTGTTTCACGTGAAACATTGAATATTTCTAAAATGACGAATTTGAACCGGTTGCATTTGGTGTGTAATATGTCGCAATAATTTTGCGAAATCGCAATAAACGCGTATTAGAAAAATGGCGTTTTGCATCATTTTCATTGATTATTTCTATGATTAAATTCGCTTAAATTTTGTAAAGTTAATTTTTTATTTTTTATAAGGCTTACAAGTTCAAAAATTCTATCTAAATCATCACGCGAAAAATAGTCAATTACAATCTTGCCCTTTTTATCGTCGCCGTTGATTGTGACTTTAGTTGCAAAAACTCTTTGCATTTCCTCAATGAAAGCCTCTAACTCTCGAAGTTCTTTCTTCGTTTTTTCAACTAGCTTTGATTTGGTTTCCGGATTATAGACCTTTGCAATTTTTTCCAAATCTCGCACACTTAATTGTTTATCTATTGTTTTTAGTGCTAAATTTATCTGTAATTTCCCATCATTTAAGGAAGCCAAAACTCGAGCATGCCCAGCTGTAAGTTTGTTTTCTTCTATTAATTTTAATACTTCCGGGTGAAGATTTAAAAGTCTAAGCAAGTTCGCCACATTAGAACGGCTTTTACCAATCTTTTCGGATACAGTTTCTTGAGTTAATTTATACTCTTCCATCAATTGCTTGATTGCGCGAGCGGCTTCAAGAGGATTCAAGTCTTCTCGTTGAAGATTCTCAATTAATGCCACTTCTTTAATTTGCCGTTCGGTATAATTCTTTATAATGCACGGTATTGTTTTCAAATTTGCAAGCAAAGAGGCGCGTAAACGTCTTTCGCCTGCAATAACCATAAATTTATCAACGGTCTGACTTACTATGATTGGTTGAATAACTCCGTGCTGTTTAATGCTTTCAGATAATTCTTTTATAGCGTCGTCATTAAATATCTTCCTTGGCTGATTTGGGTTTGCTTCTAATTTAGTAATTTCAATTTCAATAACCTTAGTTGCGTTTAATTTACCCTGAATTTCGTTCACAATGCTACCGCTTTCGCTTTCATCTGAACCAAAATTGGAAAATAGGGCTTCAAGACCTTTTCCTAAACCTTTTTTATTAATCATTTTTATTATTTCTCCTTAAATTTATTTTTGTGTTTCTTGTAACCTTATTAAAATTTAAATCGTTATTTCGTTTTAAAAATTCTTCTGCCAGTTTTAAATATGAATCCGCGCCTTTAGAACTGGCATCATATGTCGCAATGGGTTGCCCGTGGCTTGGTGCTTCTGCAAGGCGTATGTTCCTTGGTATAAACGTGTCAAACACTTTTTTACCAAAAAATTTAACAATTTCATTGCTAACCTCTGCAATTAAATTTGAGCGATTGTCTTTCATTGTTAATATTACACCCTCAACATCAAGTTCTGTGTTTAAGTGACGCTTGATTAATCTAATGGTATTCATAAGTTGACTTAAACCTTCAAGTGCAAAAAACTCGCATTGTATTGGAATCACAATTGAGTTTGACGCTGTAAGGGCGTTTACGGTTAAAAGACCCAAAGATGGTGGACAATCTATGAATATATAATCATAATTGTCGGAAATTTGTGCCAAAAAGCCTTTTAAAATTTTTTCTCGAGCCACCATTTGAACGAGTTCAATTTCGGCTCCTGCCAAATCTACCGATGCCGGAACGATATCCAAGTTTTCTATTGGTGTTTCCAAAATGGCTTCTTTGATCAAACAATCTCCGTCAATGACATTATAAATGGTTTTTATGCTAGGATTTTTTTCGATACCCACACCGCTTGTGGCGTTGCCTTGTGGATCCATATCAATTATTAAAACCTTTTTGCCCATAATCGCTATGTAGGCGGCAAGGTTGATGCATGTTGTTGTTTTGCCAACACCGCCTTTTTGATTTGTGAATGCAATAATTTTTCCCATAAAATACCTCAATTTAAATTGTATCATAGAATGTGTTAAATTTCAAATTATTTTAAGAACTTTGTCTATATTTAATAATAAAATTGATATTTTATTGCGAGTTTTGCTTATTATAATCATACTTAGGATAATATAAAATAAATATGGGGGTTCGCACCTGAATTGTTTCACGTGAAACAATTCGACCCTTGGCTTGAGCGAATTGAAAATATAAGGTGTGTATTTTGTATGTAAATTGCAATAACAGAGTTTTACAACATATCAAGGTGGTATTACGCTTAATTATAATATATATTCTAAATGCTTATAAATATATGTTGAAAATTGTATAATTAAAACAATTTAAATAATCCAAACTGTGGATTAGGCTTAGTGAAGTGTGGGTTTATTTTGTAAAAGCCGTTAATATGCCAAATTGTTTCACGTGAAACATTTTAATGAGTTATATAATTGAATTAATAAATGATAGTTGAGAATTTAATACTCGATATGTAATTAAAAACCAAGCGCAATTATTAGAGCGCGCTTGGTCGTTAATAGCATAGAAGCATAAATAAAATTAAATTTGATGTCGTCCTGATAGTATTATTCTAATTATTTCACGTGGAATATTGATATTGAATATTACAAAGGATTTGTTTTTGGTAGGTTCTTCTTTCGGGGGTAAATTGTTTTTGTAGGCTTAATTTTCTTTATAACAATAATGCACCTATTATTATTTTCAATATTGTAATATTTTACTTCATTCAGTTCTCCGCCAACCAAATTTAGGGCATTTTTTGAGGCGTCAATTTCGATTTTTGCATTGTTTGATTTATATGCCAACAAAATTCCTCCAACTTTTAAAAAGGGTAAAGAATATTCAATCAAGGTTGGAAGAGAGGCGACTGCTCTTGCAACAACGACATCAAATTGATTTCTTTGATTAAAATCTTCAACTCTTGAATGAATTGCTGTGATTTTCGTTAGTTTTAAATTTTCAATGATGTGATTTAAAAATACAACACGCTTATTTAAACTATCAAGCATAATAATATTTAAATCATCTCTAATTAATTTTAAAGGCAATGATGGAAATCCCGCACCTGCGCCAATATCTAATATTTTGCTGAATTGTGGAATGAAATTATGTGGCAAAACGCTGTCTATAAAGTGCTTTATTATAACTTCATCTTCATTTGTTATGTTTGTCAAATTAAATTTTTGGTTCCATTCAATCAGTTCTTTGAAAAATATTGAAAAATTATCAATAATTTCGTCAGTTGTGTTGATATTATATTTAATAAATATTTCTTTTAACTTCTCTTTCATTTGTTCTATCCTTATAATATATAATATTCTTTTTATTGTTTATCTTGAAGTTTAACTCGGGTGCGCATTTTTTTAAATTTATATGCACTTGCTGACTTGATTGAAAATAATAATTATTTACAAATATAATATAAATATTGTAAAATCTACTAAATTTTTATGGAAAAAATTACTTTTTTATCATTTTTAAATAAATAATTAATATTGAAATATCTGCGGGTGAAACACCGGAAATTCTCGATGCTTGCGCTATTGATTTAGGTTTAATTTTATCAAGTTTTTCTCTTGCTTCCAACCTTAAACCCTTTAATTTTTTGTATTCGATGTCATCGGGTATTAGCATTGATTCCTGTTTTAGCATATTTTTTACATCTTGTTCCTGTTGCTTTAAGTAACCCTCATATTTCACGCTTACATTAACTGTATCTAAAACTTCTCTTTTAAAATCTTTAAAAAATCCAAATTCGCTGTTGAGTTTAAAAATGTCAACATTGTTCTTTTTAATTAAATCATAAATTTTAATAGACTGTTTAGGAATGCTTTGATTTTCTTTTTTTAAAAAATTAATTAATTTTTCGTCAATTTTTAACTTTTTTTCTAAAATTTGCTTACATTTTTCAATTTCCTGCAACTTTTTTTGAAAAATTTTATATCTCGCGTCATTCACCAACCCAACTTCTCTACCAATTTCGGTCAAGCGAATGTCCGCATTGTCCTGTCTTAGCCAAAGCCGATATTCAGCCCTTGATGTCATCATTCTGTAAGGTTCTTTTGTCCCTTTTGTAACTAAATCATCAATTAAAACGCCGATATAAGAACTGTTTCTTTTTAAAATCAGTCCGTCTTTATTGTTTAAATATAAGTTGGCATTAATGCCAGCGATTAAGCCCTGTGCGGCTGCCTCTTCATAACCGCTCGTCCCATTAATTTGTCCGGCTGTAAAAAGCCCGCTTATGTGTTTATATTCAAGAGTAGGCTTTAATTGAGTTGAGTCTATGCAATCATATTCGATAGCATATGCATTACGCATTATTTGAACATTTTCAAGCCCGATAATGCTTGGATAGATCAAATTTTGAACACTGACAGGTAAAGATGTGCTGACACCTTGAACATAGAATTCATCAGTTGCTAAAGATTCTGGTTCAAGGAAAACCTGATGAGTTTCTTTTTCTGTAAATCTTTTTATTTTATCTTCAATTGATGGGCAATATCTTGGTCCTACGCCCTTAATAACTCCACAAAACAAAGGTGACTTGTGAATGTTTTTCAAAATTATTTTTTTTGTTTCTAATGTGGTGTGGGTTAAATAACACACCGCTGTATTTTTTAAAGTGCGTTTTGTCAGAAAACTAAAACTTTGAATGTTGTCGTCGCCACTCTGAGTTTCAATTAAATGGTAGTTGATTGATTTACCGCTTATTCTTGCAGGTGTCCCAGTTTTAAATCTTAAAACATTAAAACCTAATTTAATTAAACTTTTGGTTAATAAATTTGCCGGTGCAAAGCCATTCGGTCCGCTGTTGCGAACATATTTTCCAATAATTATATTGCTTTTTAAATAAACACCAGTTGCAATAACAATTGCATCACATAAAAATTTTTCGCCTTGTGCTGTTTTAATTCCGTATACTTTGCCATTTTTTACTAAAATTTCTTCAACTTCTGCTTGTTTTAATGTTAAATTTTCTTGATTTTCCAAAACTTTCTTCATTTGTGTGTGATAATCAAGTTTGTCAATCTGTGCCCTTAAACTATAAACGGCTGGTCCTTTTCCTTTGTTAAGCATTCTGATTTGAATTAAGGTTTTATCAGTATTAACGCCCATTTCACCGCCAAGTGCATCAATTTCGCAAACCAAATGTCCTTTTGCAGTTCCACCTATTGAGGGATTGCAGGCTAAAAAAGCGATTGCATCTAAACTTAAGGTGAGAAGTAATGTGTTTTTGCCCATTCGGGCTAGTGCTAAAGCAGACTCGCAACCTGCGTGCCCTGCTCCAATTATGATCGCGTCATATTTATTTTTTTTAATCATATTTTTCCTTTTATTTAATTAATTATTTAAAATTCTATTTTAATTAAATTTAAAATTATTTTTTTATAATATTAAATTATTTTTTAATATTTTTAAATAATATTAAATTATTTTAATTTTTGATTTGAAATTTTGCATAAACATTTTTTATAATTATTAAAACATTTTTTCTAAAATTTATCAAATATTCAAAAATTTGATGTTTTTCTTTCATTTTTTATCAAAATACACGCTTTTTTCACTAATTTTCGCAATTAAACTAAATTTGGCGAAAACTAAAAATTGTAACTTTGGTTATTTTGAACAGTTTTATAAAAACGCAAAAATGGAATTTTTAATTATTAAAATTAATTTTCATTAAAATTTTTTATTACTATAATTTTACTTTATTTTTAACTTATTTTTTTAAATTTTAATTTCAATATTTAATACACTTTAATTATTTTTCTATATTTTTTAATTATTTTTCAAGTATTATTTAAATTTTTTCATTTGCCTAGACAGAATTTTGAAAAGATTTCATCGATAACGGATTCGTATTCTGTTTCGCCGGTTATTTTCCCAAGTGCCTCCCAAATTTGTCTGACTAAAAAAGCAATTATGTCAATGCTTTCAAAGTTGCATTTTGAAATTGCTTCTTCAAGCGCCTCATCGGCAAGGTTTAAATTGTTAATATGCCTGATATTTGTTATTATCAAACCTGAGATGTCCACTTTTTTATCAATCACTTTTTCATAAATTGCTTCTTTAACTTTTTCAATGTTATGTTTTGTTAAAGCGCTAATTTCCAAAAAACATTCATCAAACTTTAAATTTTTGCCAATATCGGTTTTGTTTAAAATTAAAATACGCTTTTCATTTTTTGTTAATTCCAAAAGTTTTTCATCTTCTTTTGACAGTGTTTCTGAATTATCAAAAACAACCAACACGATATCCGCTTCTTTTATTGATTGCTTGCTTCTTTCAATTCCAATTTTTTCAACCAAGTCCTCACTTTCCCGAATGCCTGCGGTGTCTATGAAATTGAATTTCATTCCGTTGAAATTTATTGTTTCAACAATTGTATCTCGTGTTGTTCCGGCAATGTTTGTTACTATTGCTCGTTCTTCCCCGATTAAAGCATTCAATATGCTGGACTTCCCGACGTTTGGTTTTCCTATTATTGCAATATTGATGCCGTGCTTGACCATTTTGCCGGTTGTTGCTGTTTTTAACAAACGTTCAATTTCTTGTTTTAATTTTGTTAATCCGTTTTTAACATATACAGTTGTTGCGTGTTCGTCATCGTGCTCGGGATAATCTAAGTCAACATCAATTCTTGCCAAATACTCAGTTAATTTGTCTTGCATTTTGTTCACGGTTTGTTTCAGTTCACCTTTCAAAATTTTATAGCCGGCTTTTAATTCGGCTTCACTCGTTGCATTTATTACATCAATAATGCCTTCCGCTTTATCTAATGTTAATTTGCCATTCATAAACGCAATTTTGGAGAACTCGCCGTTTTCGGCAAGAACTGCTCCGCATTCAAGCAAGGATTTCAAAATATTTTCCGCTAAGAACTCGCCACCGTGGCATTGAAATTCAACCATATCTTCGCCAGTGTATGAAAGCGGTGCTTTAAAATGCACCATTAAACATTTATCGTTTATGTTTTTATATAAAAAATCTCCGAGATATAAATATCTTGGAACTATGTTGTCTTTATTTTTGCAAAAGAAAACTTTTTTTGCAATATTTAAACACTCCGGTCCGCTTATTCTAATGATGCTAATTGCCCCTGTACCCAGCGGAGTTGAAATGCAAGCGATTGTTTTTTCCATATCATTTATTTTACCATATTTTTCAAAAAAAAACAATTGGGTTAATTAATGATTATATAATGTCATAATAAGTATAACAAATAAAAAAATTAGAAATGCAAATAAATTTTTATAGTTGTAAAAGTTTGTGCCATAAATAAAAAGATTGGTTTATTTTAAAGTAACCTTGCTTTTTCAAAAAATGTGTTATAGAATATATTTATGAAAAATTTTGTTCATTTACACGTTCATACGGAATATAGTTTGCTTGATGGGGCTGCTAAGATAAAGGATTTGGTTGCCAAGGCGTCAAATAGTGGTGCAAAGGCACTTGCAATAACTGACCACGGCAATATGTATGGTGTTTTAAGTTTTTATAGTGCTTGCCTTGCAAAAAAAATCAAACCTCTTATTGGCTGTGAGTTTTATATTTGCAATAATTTAAATAAAAAAATAAATAAAGATGATATGGCGCATTTGGTTTTAATTGCAAAAAATGACGAAGGTTATCATAATCTTTTAAAACTGAATTCAATTGCCTATGTTGAAGGTTTTTATTATAAGCCAAGAATAGATTATGAAGTTTTGGCAAAGCATTCAAAAGGCTTGATTTGTTTAAGTGCCTGTTTAGCGGGGCATATTCCTCAATTTATTTTGCAAGGAAGAAAAGAAGAAGCGGAAGCACTAGCCTTAAAAATGAAAAATATGTTTGAGCCGGGAGATTTTTATTTGGAAATCCAAGACCATAGAATTCCGGAACAAAGACAATGCAACATTGAACTGATGCAAATCGGAGAAAAATTTGGCATAAAACTTGTTGCAACAAACGATGTTCATTATGTTGAAAAGGCTGATTCTGAAATGCAAGACATTTTAATGTGCGTGCAAATGGGAAAAACTGTTTATGATGCTGACAGAATGAAATTTCCAACTGATGAGTTTTATTTAAAAACCCGTGAGGAAATGGAGCAGGCACTTGCAGGTTTTGATAATGCACTTGATGTTACGCTGGAAATCGCTGATAAATGCGATGTTACAATTAAAGCAAAAGAGCACGGCGATATACCAGGCATTGACGAGAAATATGTGCTTCCATCTAATCAAAATTTTATACCAGTTTATAAGCCGGATAACGGAATGGAGGCCTATGAATTTTTACGCCATATTACATATGAAGGGCTTAATAAAAAATATAAAGAAATAACGCCAGAAATTAAAGAGCGTGTTGAAACTGAATTGACACTAATAAAAGAACTTGGATTTGTTGAATATTTCCTTATTGTTTGGGATTATGTAAAGTGGGCTGATGATAATAATATTCCCGTAGGGCCGGGGCGTGGTTCGGGGGCGGGAAGTGTTGTTGCATATGCCATAAATATTTTGAGAATGGACCCGTTGAAACACGATTTGCTTTTTGAAAGATTTATACACAGAGAAAGAGTTTCAATGCCTGATTTCGACGTTGATTTTTGTTATTATAGGCGTGGCGATGTTATTGAATACACTAAGCGTAAATATGGCGAAGCAAATGTTAGTATGATTGTGACTTTTGGAACAATGGCGGCAAAAAATGCAATTCGTGATGTTGCCAGAGTTCTTGGCGTTCCATATAGCGAAGCGGATAAGATAACAAAGAATATTCCAAGCAAAGCGCCAGAAGGCATTAAAGCCCCTGTGCTTAAATATTACTTCGGCAAAACAGGAAAACCAGAAAATGATAAATTTATAATGCCAAGTCTTATGAACATATATGAAAGCGATGAACTAATAAAAAAAGTTATTGATATGGCGATAAAGCTTGAAGGCTTTCCGAGAAACACATCAACTCACGCATCAGGTGTTTTGATTGCCCCAGACAGAATAGAAAATTATGTTCCGCTTTCCAGAAATGGAGAAGACATAACAACCCAATGTGATATGGTTGAACTTGAAAGTTTGGGACTTCTAAAAATGGATTTCTTGGGGCTTAGAACTTTGACTGATATTGATAAGGCAGTAAAATATATAAAAGAAATTCACGGCGTTGAGATTGATTTAGATAACTTAAATTATAATGACCCTAAGGTTTTTGAGTTAATGGGAAGCGGAAATACTGATGCAGTTTTTCAACTTGAAAGCGGGGGAATGAAAAAATTTTTCAAAGACCTTAAACCGACAAATATGGAAGATATAATTGCCGGCATTGCTCTTTATCGCCCGGGACCAATGGATAGCATTCCCAAATATTTGCACAACAAGCAAAATCCTGATAAAATCGTATATGCGCACCCGCTTCTTGAAAGCATTTTAAATGTTACTTATGGTTGCATCGTTTATCAAGAGCAAGTTATGAAAGTGTTTCAAGTTTTGGGGGGTTATTCGCTTGGGCAGGCGGATAACGTCCGCAGAATTATGGGCAAGAAAAAAGTTGATAAAATGCCATATGAAAGAGAAAAATTTATTTTTGGCGTTAATGATCCAAGCGGGAAAAAAAGCATTGCGGGCTGTTTGAAATTAGGTATTCCGCAAAAAGTGGCGGAAGAAGTTTTTGCAGAAATGGCAAGTTTTGCAAGTTATGCATTTAACAAATCGCACGCAGCAGGTTATGCTTATTTAACATATCAAACGGCATATTTAAAATATTATTATGAAGTTGAGTTTTTGTCGGCGGTTTTAAACAACCGAATTACAAACTTGGACGAAATAAAAAAATATGTAACGCACGCAAGGCAGGAAAATATAGAGGTTTTACCGCCAGATATTAATAAAAGTGCAACTTATTTCAGTGTTGAAAACGGAAAACTTAGGTTTGGCATTGGAGCAATAAAAAATGTTGGGCTAAATATTGTGGATAGTATAATTGAAGAAAGAGAAAAAAACGGCGATTTTAAAACATTAGAAGAGTTCTTAAAAAGAGTTCCTCATCAGGCATTAAATAGAAAATGTCTGGAGAGTTTTATATTAAGCGGGGCATTTGATTGTTTTGGTTTTGCGCGTTCTTGTTTAATGAGTTGTTATCAAACTTTGGTTGATCGCAATGCTAAAGACAGGCGAAGCCGTGAGTCTGGGCAACTTTCACTTTTTGATAATGATTCAACGGTGTATGAAAATTTTAAGTATCCGGATTTAAAAGAATATAACAAAGAAACAAAACTTAAATTTGAAAAAGATGTTGTGGGTGTTTATATTTCTGGACACCCGCTTAGCGATCATATGGACAAATTTAAAACATTTACTCTAACTTCAGACCAATTAAAACCGGAAGCGGATTCTGATGAATTTTCTGATGAAATGGGACAGTATGCAATAGCCGATGGCACGCCTGTGATTTGTGGCGGTATTTTAATTAGTATCAAAAAGCACATCACAAAAAAGGGTAAGCAAGAAATGGCAATGATGAGCGTGGAAGACATTTACGGCACATTAGAAGTTATTGTTTTTCCAAAAGCCTATTCGATTATAAAAGAAAAATTAATTGAAGACAGTTTGGTTACAATAGTCGGTAAGGTTTCAATCAGAGAAGGTGATGCGCCGGTTGTTATATGCGAAAATATTATCCCTTGGAATAATGGCAATGAAGCGGAAAAACAAGAAGAAACATCAAAGAAATTATATTTAAAATTTAATTTAATGCAAAAAGATTTATATGAAAAAGTAATAAATTTGTTGGAAGAATATAGCGGAGAAGATGGAGTGTTTGCAAAGTGTACAGCCCAAAACAAAGCATTTAAATTTCCGCAAACGGTTACAATAAATAATTATTTGATAAACGCGCTTTATGGAATTCTGGGCGAAAAAAATGTTGTTGTGAAGTAAATTAATTATTCAAGTTAAGGTTTTAAAAAAAAGATTAAAAATGAGTTATGAATTTTAAAAAGTTAAAAAAGGAAGAAATAAAAAAACAAAAGTAATTAAAAGTTAATTAAAGTAATAAAAAGTAATTGAAATCCGAAAATCAAAAAATATCGCACTGCACTGCCCGCTCGCTCGGCTTGTTCGACTAGCCGTTTGGCTAGCCCGTTAGACTAAGCAACGACCGCTCGCACTGCACTGCCCGCTCGCTCGGCTTGTTCGACTAGCCGTTTGGCTAGCCCGTTAGACTAAGCAACGACCGCTCGCACCGCTCCGCCCGCTCGCTTGGCTTGTTCGACTAGCCGTTTGGCTAGCCCGTTAGACTAAGCAACGACCGCTCGCACCGCTCCGCCCGCTCGCTTGGCTTGTTCGACTAGCCGTTTGGCTAGCCCGTTTGATTGTAAGAATTAATAATAAAATAATTGGAGTTAATGTATGGGTTTTGCAAAAGAGACAAAAATGCAAATATTGAAAAGTCCGCTCGAAAACGATTGTTGCGGTCTTGCTTTTTTGAGCGGTCTTTTGCTTTCCTGTGGCGAATATGATTTGAAAAATAAACAAGTTTCATTTATTACAGATATTCCAAAACTTCTAGATTTTTGTAATGAAATTTTGCTTCAATTATACGGCGAAAAAGCGGTTTTGAATTCTGAGCCGAATTTAAATATAAATAAAAAATCATCTTATAGAATTACTTTTCCTCAAAAAAATTTGTTTGAAATGTTAAAAGATTTCGAACTTATTAATGAAAACGGAATTTTAAAAATTTCAGAGATAGATGAGCATCTCATAAAAGAAAAATGCTGTAAAAAAAGTTTTATAAAGGGTTTTTTTATTGGCTGTGCCACAAGCGGAATCAATCTTGATAAAATTTCTGAAACAAGTGCAGGTTATGACATTGAATTTATTTCACATTCATATAAAATGCTTTTGCAGTTCTCAAAATTACTTGCCGAGTTTGATATATTCCCAAAAATTGCAAAGCGAAAAAATCATTATGTTTTATATTTAAAAGAATCATCTATGGTTTGTGATTTACTTGCTTTGATGCAGGCATTTGATAGTGTTTTGGCACTTCAAAGTGAACTGACAATAAGGGAACTAAGAAACAAAATTAACAGGCAAACAAATTGCATTAATGCAAATATAAGCAAAACAGTAAATAGCAGTTTAAGGCAACTTGAAGCCATCGATTTAATTTCCAATGCTTTGGGGTTGGAGGTACTTCCGCTGGATTTGCAAGAGATTTGTTTGTTAAGGCTTGCAAATGCGGAAGAAAGCCTGAACGAACTTGTCAAACTGTCGAATTCAAAATATTCAAAAAGTACATTGAATAATAAATTTAACAAAATAATAAAAATTGCTAAAAATCTTGATGATTAAAAACAAAGATTTTTGACAATTGGGCTTTGTAAATATTTCAATTTAGTTTCAAAATTAAATTATTTTCTAACTCTGCCTCTAAAAAAACTATATAAAATCAAAAATATTGAAACGCAAACGACAATTAAGGAAATTGCAATAACAAAGCGTGAACCAATACCGTCCGGATTGATATCTTCTGCTTGC
>JAQUUD010000035.1 GCA_028694075.1 Clostridia bacterium | reverse complement strand
AAATGCCTGAGATTAATTATTGACATTTCATTGCTTTTTATATATAATTGAAAAAGAAAATTAAACAGATTGAGGTATTGAATGAGTCAAACTTTAAAATTTCTAATAAGTGAAACAGCGGGGACTAAAAGTGTTAATAACAAAAGTTGTTATTATAAAAAAGATGGCGTTTTGATTATAATTAATTGCGGGAAGGGCGTTGCAAATGCTGTTAGAAAAAGGGGCGTTCTTAAAGATGTAAAGGAAGTTTATCAGGTGTTGACTCATGATAGTATGGATCATATTTATGATATAAAACCTTTTTTTGAATATGTTAAGGCTGAAACAGGTTCAGTGCCAAAGTTGATTGATTCAATAAGTTATAAAAAGAATAAATTAAAAAAATTAGGAATTAAAGACGGCGATGATTATATAAGCGTTGAGCCGTTGAAAAACAATTTTAATTGGATAAATTTTCTTGTTGTTCCGCATAGTGATAAAAGCATTTCTTGCCCGATTGAACTTTATTTAAATAATAAAAAAATTTTTTATGCCGGAGATTGTGGGGCTATTCCTTTTTCAATTGAAAATTATAATGAATATTATGTTGATTTTGCTGATAAGCAAAGCGAATATTTTATGTATCCTGAAAAAATTAAAGAACTGGCAAGAAAAAACAAAATCAGAAAAGACAAACTTTGGGTTGTTCATTTAAGAAATGTAAGGGCAATGGAAATTGCACAAATGGCAGGAATGCAAGTTGCAAAAGAAGAAAAAAGGAAATTTGCAACATTGTCAAAAATGCCTAAGAAATTGAAAAAAGAAGTTTCGCAAAAAAATCAAAATCAAATTTAAATTTTAATATTTTGATTTTTATAACATTCAGTAAACAAAAAGGCGACATATGAAAGCAAATAAACTGGCAAAAGCCGAATTTGGAAAAATTCTTCAAAGGCCCGCAATCTTCTTTATGACTGCTTTTATATTGTTTACTTTGATAATTTTGGCGTTTTGTTACACACCAGTTTTAAGGCAAGATAATTCAATAAATCATAACATATTGAATACAACAGTAAGTGATGCTTTTTCGGCTTTTAACACGACTTCAACTGGAAATAACACAACTAAATCTTCATTAGACGCAATGTTAGATGATGCTGTAACAAAACTTACAACATATAATTCATCTTCAAATCTGCTTGATTTAATTAAAGAAAAGGTACAAGACTTGCAAACTTTTTTGACGCAATCCGGTGGAACGGGGTTTTATCCGTTGCTTTTGAATTTAGCAAATAATCCTGACAGTCAAACTGCCAAGTCAAATTTTTCAACTGCTCTTGTAAATTTAAGAAATGAAGTGCTTGATATTTACACTTTTTTAGATACGGGCATTACAAATGATAATGTAAATTTTTATATTACATATAATCAACTTGCAGGTTTGAAAGGATTTTTTTTCAACTTTTATAATTTCATTCCAAGGCAGGCAAGTTTATCTGAAATGAGTTCAAGTCAACTTATATTAATAGGTGAAAAAATTGTTCAGGACTTTTCAGTAACTTCCAAGTTAAATCAACTTAATTCGTTTTCTTTAATTCAACTTGATGCAAGCAAGATTAATGAAATAATTAACAAATATTACACTGAGATTTCGCACTCAAGCGGAAGCAATACACTTCTCAGTCTTAAATATAAGGAAATTCAAGACTTTGCTTCTGAAAATCAAAATAGTAATGAGCCAGATGATATTGAAGCGATAAATAATATGTTTACTGAATATAAAAACATTGCGATTATTGCAACTGAACTAATAAATTGTTCGTTCGACTTGCAAAAAGCAGGGAATTTTTCAGATAATCAATTGTGCAATTTTATTGGCTTTAACGATATTAATAAATATATTTTAAATGAAAGTTTAATATTAAATAATTATTTGCTTGAAAACAAAATTTTTGATGGCAATTATTTGCTCAATTTCAGTTTGACTTCAACGGTTGGATATGAGGTGTCCGCTTATGATTTCTGTTTCTTTTCAATGCAAATTATTAGTGTTATTATAATAATTTTCTGCTTGTTTTTTACGGTTTCAGGCTTGGCTGGTGAACAGTCTAGCGGAACACTCAAAATGCTGGCAATGCGACCATATAATAAAAGTAAAATAATAAAAGGGAAAATTTTAGCCAGCGTTTATTTTATGATGTTCTTTATTATGATTTCGGTTGTTGCATCATTTATTATTGGGGCTGTGTTGTTTGGGGTTGTGCCCGGAAATATATTGCTTGTTTTTAACGGAAGTTTCGTCGTTTCAGTTTATCCAGCGTTTGTGATTTTAATATATTTGTTGTGCTTGGCTTTCAATATAACTTTATTTATTTCAATTGCTTCTTTTATTTCAGTTGCGTCCCGCTCCGGAACATTTTCGGTCTTGTTCACTTTTATTATATTTTTGTGCGGAATGATTTTAAATGCGTTATGTTCATCAATGGGCTTATATAGTTTCTTGCCTTTTGCTCATATGGATTTGTTTAAATATTTCGGTAATGCAGAAAATCCGGGTGTTTTGTTTGGAGTTAATATGATTTCAGATGGAAATTTTTTTGTGAGTTTGATTTATATTGTTGTACTTATTTTTATATTAAATTTGTTCACCAAAAAGATTTTTAATAAAAGAGATATCGCTTAGATAATTTCTTATTGAAAAGAGTGAAATTTGCAAAATTTGCAAATAAATTTATTTAATATTAGCAAGTGTTTTGCTTATAAAAATTTTACAAAACATATAATTTTGAAACATATGTACTGGAATGTCGGCGGAAGGAAATTTTAA
This sequence comes from Clostridia bacterium, assembly GCA_028694075.1. GTDB lineage: Bacteria > Bacillota > Clostridia > Christensenellales > UBA1242 > UBA5489. The sequence continues at coordinate 11,064 of JAQUUD010000035.1, read as the reverse complement.
GCGGTTGCTTAAAATTTTGCAAAACTTTCAGTTTTGCTCCGGATTTTTTCAAAATCCGGCTTCCGCCGACGGTTTAATTTCCCGCACTAACTATATTTATAAGAAATGCCTCTCGTCCCGCTCCCACTTGGTCTAACCATTTTCTTAAATTTAACGATTTTTCTCATTCAACTCAAATCTTCGTTTATGATTATTATTAAGAAATGGCACTTTTTGCTTGCTTTATGTTTTTTCATTTGTTAAAATAATTTGTTTGGATTTTAAATGGTCTAATGAGATTATAAAAGGAAAAAATATGCGAAAAAATAAATTTGTTTATTTGTTTAATGAAGGTAATTCTTCGATGGTTAATTTGCTTGGGGGAAAGGGTGCAAATCTTTGTGAAATGACAAGGCTTAAATTGCCTGTCCCAAAAGGTTTTATCATTTCAACAGAGGCGTGTTTGGAATATAATGAAAAAAAATCATTATCCGATAAAATGAAAAATCAAGTTTTAAAAGCATTGAAAAAAATTGAAAAATCAAGTGGAAAAATTTTTGGGAATGATGAAAATACCTTAATTGTTTCAGTACGCTCGGGTGCAAGAATTTCAATGCCGGGTATGTTAGACACAGTTCTTAATCTTGGTTTGAATGATAAAGCAGTTGAAGGATTAGCAAAACAGTTTAACCCTCGTTTTGCTTATGATTGTTATCGAAGATTTATTCAAATGTATTCTAATGTTGTTAAAAACATTGATATTGAAAAGTTTGAAAACCAAATTGATAAAATAAAAAAACAAAATAAGATTAAACTTGACAGCGAATTAACTGCTGATAATTTAAAGGAATTAATAAAAGAATATAAAATAATTTATAAAGAAAAAACCGGAACAGATTTTCCGCAAGATGTTTTTGTTCAACTTTTTGAAGCAATTCAAGCAGTGTTTCGTTCGTGGTTTAACACAAGAGCAGTTTTATATAGACGGCTTAACAATATCCCAGATGATTGGGGCACAGCCGTAAATGTTCAGTCGATGGTGTTTGGAAATTTAGATGAAAACAGTGGCACGGGCGTTGCTTTCACAAGAAATCCTTCAAATGGCGAAAATAAATTTTATGGCGAATATTTAATGGGGGCACAAGGAGAAGATGTTGTTGCTGGAATAAGAACGCCTCTGCCGATTGAAAAATTAAAGAAACAAAACAAGGCAATTTATGAAGAATTTGTCGGATATGCGAAATTGCTTGAAGAACATTATAAAGATATGCAGGATATGGAATTTACAATTCAGTCCGGCAAATTATATATGCTTCAAACAAGAAACGGGAAACGCACACCGTCAGCAAGTTTAAAAATCGCGGTTGATTTGGTTAAGGAAGGTAAAATCAGTGATAAGACAGCACTTTTACGTTTAGAGCCAAACAAACTAAATTCAATTTTGCATTCTGTTTTAAATAATAATGAACTGAAAAATTTAACACCGGTTGCATCTGGATTGCCAGCATCGCCCGGCGGAGTAAGCGGAAAAATTGCATTTTCGCCTGCAAAAGCAGTTGAATTTAATGAAAACAAAGAAAAAGCAATACTTGTAAGACTTGAAACTTCACCGGAAGATATTGAGGGTATGGCGGTTTCCGAAGGCATTTTAACCGCACGCGGGGGAATGACATCGCACGCCGCAGTTGTTGCTCGTGGTATGGGCAAAGTTTGCGTTGTTGGTTGCAACGAATTGAAGTTTACGGAAAATGGCATTAAGTTAAATGGACATAATTTTAAAGAGGGCGACATAATTTCAGTTGACGGCATAACTGGAAATATTTATAAAGGAAAAGTGTCTTCAATTCCAGCTGATTTAACCGGCGATTTTGCCACAATTATGCAATGGGTAAGTAAGTATCAAAAGACGGAAGTTTACGCAAATGCAGACACCCCGAACGATGCACGAACTGCATATGAATTGGGCGCGGAAGGCATTGGGCTTTGTCGCACGGAGCATATGTTTTTTGAAGAAGACAAAATCGAATCAATGCGTGAAATGATTATTGCAGACACTTTGACAGGGCGTGAAAAAGCACTTGCCAAATTATTGAAATATCAAAAGAAAGATTTTTTAGGCATTTTTAAAGAAATGAAAGGGAAACCAATTACAATAAGGCTTTTAGACCCTCCACTTCACGAATTTTTGCCAAAAAGCAAGCCTGAAATTGAGCAACTTGCAACTTCGCTTAATAAAAATGTCGAAGAAATCGAGCAGTTGATTACTAAACTTAGTGAAGTTAATCCGATGCTAGGGCATAGGGGCTTGCGTCTTGCTGTAACATATCCAGAGATTTACAAAATGCAAACAAGAGCAATCATTGAAGCAGGCATTGAAGCAGAAAAAAAATATTCAATTAAGTCTGAGCCAGAAATTATGATACCGCTAACTGTTTCTGTTGAAGAATTTTTATATGTAAAGAATATTATAAAAACAACCGCAGATGAAATAATAGAAAACGCCGGATCAAAAATGAGTTATAAAATTGGTACAATGATTGAAACCCCAAGAGCGATAATATTGGCGGACGAACTTGCAAAAGTTGCTGATTTCTTCTCCTTTGGAACAAATGATTTAACGCAAATGACATATGCTTTCAGTAGAGATGATGCCGAAAAATTTTTAAATGATTATTATTTAAAAAACATTTTTAAGACAAATCCTTTTGAAAAAGTTGATGTTAAGGGCGTTGGAAAATTGGTTGCGTATGCCATAAAAAATGCAAAAAATGTTAAGCCGAATTTGAAAATTGGAGTTTGTGGAGAACATGGCGGAGAAGCCGATTCAGTTGAATTTTTTGTTAAAGCAAAAGTTTCTTATGTTTCTTGCTCGCCTTACAGAATTCCAATTGCTCGTTTAGCAAGCGCCATTGCGAACTTGAAAAACAAAAATTAATATTCATTTGGGTTAATATTTTAAATGAATAATTTTTGTGTGGGAATAAAAAAAAATCAGCGAAATTCAATTAAAAAATTCGAATTTTTTAAAACACTTGCAAAAGCATAAGGTTTGACTGTATAATTCTAAGCAGTCGAAAAAACTTAAATTTTGAAATTAAATTTATTTTAAAAGAAATAACATTAATTAAAAGAAGTATATTAAATATATACTTATTAAAAGGAGATAATAAAATGTCAGACGACAGTCAAATAAAAGAAATACTTGATGATTTAAAAAAGGACTTGAATAAAAGCATTTCATTTATGCAGGGTGAGTTTCAAACAATAAGAGCAGGTAGGGCAAATCCGCATATTCTCGATAAAATTATGGTTGAAAGTTATGGAACATTGTTGCCATTAAATCAGATGTCTAATATAAGTGTGGCGGAAGCAAGAGTTTTAACTGTGAATGTTTGGGACATTAGCCTGATTAAAAGTGTTACAAAGGCAATTTCATCAGTAGATTTAGGCGTTAATGTTGCCGATGATGGCAGGGTAATAAGGCTTTCATTTCCGATTTTAACAGAAGAAAGAAGAAAAGAAATTTTAAAAGGTGTAAAATCAATTTTGGAAAATACTAAAATTGCAATGCGTTCACAAAGACGCGATTGTTTAGATTTTCTTAAAAATCTTAAAAAAGAAGGCGAATTGACCGAAGATAAACTTGCATATTATGAAAAAGAAGTCCAAAAAATTTTCGACAACAATATTGCGGAAACAGAGAGAATTTATTCGATGAAAGAAAAAGAAATATTGGATATATAAAAAGGAGTTACTAACGAATTATTAAGACCAATCTGATTTTCAAAATTTTTATGCTAGGGAAAATTCACGAAAATTTTTAATAATTCATTTAAATATACATATATGAATTTTAAAAAAATAAAATTGCCGGACCATATTGGCATAATAATGGACGGAAATGGCAGATGGGCATTAAAACGCGGTTTGTCAAGAATAATCGGGCATAAAAATGGCGTTGAAGCAGTTAGAAAGACAATTCGTTATGCTTCGGATATAGGGCTGAAAGTTTTAACCTTATTTGCTTTTTCAACTGAAAACTGGAAACGAGATAAGAATGAAATTCACGGAATTTTTGATATTGTTGAACAGTATTTGGAAACCGATTTAGATGAATTTAAAAGCAGGGACATTAAATTTAGGACGATGGGAGATATAACCAAACTTCCGAAAAGAATTTACAAAAAATTGACTGAATGCACAAAACAAACCTGCAATAATAAAGGATTAATATTGAATGTTGCAATAAATTATGGTGCAAGAGATGAACTTTTGCTTGCTTGTAATAATCTAATAAAGAAAGGAAAACCCGCAACCCTTGAAGATTTAAAAAACAATTTATATTCAAGCGATTTGCCAGACCCCGATTTAATAATTCGAACAAGCGGAGAAATGAGATTAAGCAATTTTATGTTATTTCAAAGTGCGTATTCAGAACTTTATTTCACAAATTCTTATTGGCCGGCTTTTGATATGAAACAATTTAATCGTGCGTTGATTGAATATTCAAAAAGAGACAGGCGTTTTGGTGGAAATCATAAAAATGTGCAAAAATAGTTTTTTTTTGATATAATGGTACTCAAGTAGGCAAATACAAAACAATAAATTAAGTTTAAAATTTTAATTGAAATTGTTTTGCTAGAAATAAAATTGCCAAATGTTTTAAATAAAAACATATTTAAAGCATTCAAATTAAAGGAGAAAATATATGAATATGAAAGTAAGATTTTTAACAGGATTGGGCATTATTTTTGTTGTTGCAATAATGTTTTTAACAAAAATAATAATCGGGCAGACTTGGATATTTGATATCTTTATAGGACTTGTAACTATAATTGGTGCAATAGAGTTTTCAAAGATATTGTCTAAAATGGGACTTTTTAATAATGAGTTTTTAATTACTATTTTTCCAGTATTTCTTTATTCACTAATAATTTTAAGTATTAAAATGCAAATTCCTGTTTACTTGTTTGTGCTTTTAACAGTTTTAACAATGTTCGTGCTTGCGTTTATTTCGATTTTAATCTCGTATGTTAAAAAACCTGAAACCACAAAAGAAATGAGAATAAGGCAAATCAGAACTTCCGTATGGAAATTTTCTGTTCACAAAGCAGGACAAACTTTAATCGGTTTTGTTTATCCGAGTTTAATTTTTATGATTTTGATTTTATTTAATCACATTGAAGAACTGGGATATTTGTTGAATGTAAGCGGTTTTAATGGACTGCTGAGTTTGCTTGTTTTGGCAGTTTCATTTTTAATACCTTTTTTGTGCGACACATTCGCTTATTTAATGGGTGGGTTTATCGGCGGGAAAAAATTATGCCCGCAAATTTCAAAAGCGAAAACAATCTCAGGGGCAATCGGCGGAGTTTTATGGACAGCCTTAATTTTAGTGGTTTTATTTTTAATTTTTAATGCCGATACTATTTTAACTCCTGTTTTCACAAGTTTGGGATTAGAGTGGTGGCATTTTGCTGTTCTTGGTGTTGTTGGCGGAGTTGCCTGTGTTTATGGCGATTTGTTTGAAAGTTTTATGAAGAGAAAAGCGAAAGTTAAAGATTCTGCGAATTTCTTGCCTGGGCACGGCGGAGTGGTTGACAGAATTGACAGTTTCATCGCAAGTTTGCCTGTTGTGCTTATATTCTTCTTAATTTTTTTGCTTTAATAAACTGTGATAAATTTAAAGTTTTTTAAATAAATGAATTAAAATCACTTTAAAAAAATAATATATTATTAAAATAAAGTACAAGTTTGAAAATGAATAATCTGAAATAAACAAAAATTAATAAAATTTCAAATGAATTAAAAGGTCAAAAAATATGATTGTTTTTTATATCTTGCTTGCAATAATTGTCCTTATGCTTATGGTTCTAATTCACGAACTGGGGCATTATATTGTCGGGAAAAAACTAGGTTTTAAAATTACCGAATTCTCAATTGGTTTCGGTAAAGTCATTTGGCAGAAAACCAACGAAAAGGGTGAAAAAATTTCTCTTAGAATTTTGCCACTTGGCGGTTATTGTGCATTTTATGGCGAAGAGGGTTTGGAAGATGAGAAAGGTCAAGTTAAAAAAGATGACCCAGATTTTTTCACAAATAAGCACCCTTTTAAAAGAATATTGGTGTTTTTCGGCGGGGTGGCATTTAATTTTATATCAGCAATAATATTTTCATTTATTTTGCTGGTTTCGTTTGGTTACGGAAATGTTTATGTAATTACTGACATAAACACGCAGTTTCAAGAAATATATCAGGAGTCTAGTTCTGGTTTGGCATTGGTTGAAGCAAATGATAAAATCTTAAAAATTGATGGAAAAGATATTAGTTATATTTGGGGAAACACGATTGATAATATGACTGAAATGGTTGAAGGAAACACTTATATTCTTACAATTCAAAAAAATGAAACAAATGAAATTATGGAAATTGAAGTGTTTGTTCAAACTCTCTCTCAATTTGATGAAGAAGAAAATCCAGTTGATGTTACTGCAATCGGCATTACGCTTGGAATTTCCAGCCAACCAGTTTCGTTTATTGATGCACTTGCGCAGTGCTTCTCATTTACAATCGGATTGATTTGGCTGGTTTTAAAAACCTTGTGGCTTCTAATAACTTTCCAACTTCCTTTGTCGGCATTGGGCGGAACTTTGACCGTTATATCAACAGTTGCAACAACAGTTCAGCAAAGTTTTTCGGCATTGTTCATATATTTGCCTTTAATTGCCGCCAATCTTGCAATCTTTAATCTCTTGCCGTTCCCAGCACTTGATGGTTCGCACATTCTATTCACTTCGGTCGAGTGGATAAGAAGGAAACCAATTAACAGGAATGTTGAGGCTGTGATTCATTTTGTTGGATTTGTTATTTTAATTGCATTTGTAATTTTAATTGATTTAATTCATTTTTTGAGTTAAATTAAAAATTATATTCAATATTTAATAAAAAAAATTATGTTTTCATATTGATTTTTTAAATTAAATATGTTAAAAATATTAAAAACTTATCAGGAGAGTTTAAATGACGGATATTTTGTCAGCTCAAATTAATAAACAATTTTCTGATGAGTTTTTTTATTTAAAAACGATAGACATTATTTATAACAAAAGCGCAAAAATTTGCACTATAAGTTTTTTATATCCACAAAGCATTACGAACATAAACCCTGAACAAAAACAAAAAATTTTAAAATTTTTAACTGAAAGTTTGAAACTTAACTCAAGAATAATTTTAAAATTCAAGAAAAGTTATCTTGACAAAGAATTAATTTTAAAACAAATTTTATCTGCGCTTAAAAGTCTTTATTCATCACTTGCCAGCCTTATAACACCGAAAAATATTGTCATTAATATATCCGAAAATGTTGTCAATGTTAAACTGGGTATTTCAGAAAAATACTTAAAAACTTATGATAAAGATGAGATAAAACAAAATTTAAAAAACGAAGTTTTAAAAAGTTTCTGTGCAGAATTTGAATTTGATTTTTTTGAAGGCGATGAACTAGATGATACAAAGATATTGCAGGGCAAAATTGAAGAAATAACAAAAAAACTAAGTGATTATAAAGTCACTCCAAGATATAAAGTATCAGAAATCATTAAAGTTATAGGGGGCGAAATTGAGCCTCAGCCTGAATTCTTGGCGCAAATCACAAGTAATAAAAGTTCGGTTATCCTTGCCGGTAAAATCGAAAATCTAACAAAAAAATCATATAAACGCAAAAAACAAGATAAAGAAATTGAAAAGTTTTATTATAGTTTTTTGCTTAATGAAGGTTCTAAAAAAATCAACTGTCTTTATTTTTGCCCCAAAAGCAATGTCCAAAAAATGGATAAATTATGCGACGGCAATGAAGTTATCATACTGGGTGATATAAAAAAAGAAGCACGGCATTTGACCGCGTTTGTTAATAAATTAAGTCTTTGTAAAATTCCAGAAAACAAAATAATTGTCGACAAGCAAGATGAACCCCAAGATTTTAATGTTGTCAAGCCGGAAAGATTGTTAAGCGTGGTGCAAAATTCATTATTTGGAACTAATGCTTCAATAACTTATAACGAAAATATTAACAATAAAACATTTGTCGTATATGATGTTGAAACAACTGGTATAGATGCTGAAAATTGCGAACTTATTGAAATTGGTGCAATAAAAATTGTTGATGGAATATATACTGAAAAATTTCAAACACTCATTAAGCCGAAAGAAAAAATTAGTTCATTCATAACTGAAATAACCAGCATTACGAATGAAATGGTTGAAAATGCACCGACTGCAGAAAACGCAATAAGAGATTTTTATTTGTTTTCAAAAGGTGCAATTCTTGCTGGATATAATGTAAATTTTGATATGAAATTTGTAGAAAAAGTCGCAGGAGAAATTGGCTTAAAATTTGAAAATGAAGTGCAAGATGTTTTGATTTGTGTAAGACAAAAAATGAGTGCCTATAATTATAAATTGAAAACAATTGTTAATTTGCTTGGCATAAAACTTGTTGATGCTCACCGTGCTTTCAACGATGCTTTTGCAACAGCAGAAGTACTTTTAAAACTTAATCAAAATTAATTTTATATTTAATTATAATATTAAATAATTTTATTCTTATTGAATTCAATAATTAGAAAAAATAATTTGTAAATTTGGCTGTGAGAAGTATTATTTTATCAAAATTGTAGATACTAGATTTGCAAGGCAACCCCGCCTTGACTTATAGGAGGTGAAAACAATGTTTGGTAGAAATAAGAAGAGTACCAGTGAATCAAAGCAGAATACTTCATCATCATCAAGAAATGACACTTCAAACAAAAATGCTTCAAGTCAGTCATCAAGAAATGATACTTCAAACAGAAATGCTTCGAGTCAGTCATCGAGAAATGATACTTCAAACAGAAATGCTTCGAGTCAGTCATCAAGAAATGAAAGAAATTCTTCGTCAAGTTCGAACCATTCGAACAGGAACAATGCTGAGTCAACTGGTTCTTGCGCTAATTCCAGCAGGAGTAGCAATTCAAGAAAAAGCTCTGCAAACAAATCCAGCAGAAATTAAAACTGGATAGTTCTCACTTTAAATGAACTAATCTTTTAATTTATTAATTAATCGATTAGTTCTTTTTTTAATTTTAATTTTAATTAATAGGTTTATATAAATGGAAAAAATGAGTAAAATATTATTTAGGGATAATTTTTAATTAATTAAATTCTTTAATTAATAATCAAAAAAACCAGCAAAACTGTCAAATCGGCGTCTTTTTATTAATAATTCGGCTGTTTCTTTATTGATAGTATCAAATTTTACTGAAATACCACAGGAAATGTTTAAATCTCTTGGTGTATCAAGGATTATAATGGGAATATTATATGATTTTAATAAATTGGCAAACAAAATTGTTTGTGTTCTTGCTCTGAAAACTGCTAACGTATATCCCATTTTTGCTCCTTGTGAATTTTGGTAAACAAGTTAAATATTATAATTTTTATATAATTGCTTTAATCAAAAAAAATTTTACAATCATATCATTATACTAGGAAAAACAAACAAAGGTTAAGAAAATGATATATTTGGATAATAGTGCAACATCGTTCCCAAAGCCGAAATCAGTTATAAATGCAGTTAATGAATGTTTTTTGAAATACGGTGCAAATCCGGGAAGGAGTGGGCATTCGTTTAGCATTAAAACTGCAATGAGGGTTGCAGAAATAAGGGCAGATTTTTGCAGTTATATAGGTGCTGAATATCCTGAGAATGTGATTTTTACAAGCGGGTGCACTGAAGCCTTAAATCTTGCAATTTTTGGCTCGTGCCAAAAAGATGGGCATATAATTTGCACAGTCAATGATCATAATTCAGTACTTCGTCCGATTTTTGAATTGAAAAATCGTGGATTGATTGATGTTACAGTTGCAAAACCTGAAAGAAATGATAAAATTAGGGCATCAGACATTGAAAAATGTATTAAACCAAGCACATATTTGATTTGTGTAAATCATCTTTCAAATGTTGATGGAATGGAAACTGATATTGATGAAGTTGGAAGATTGTGTTATGAGAAAGGCATAATGTTTTTGGTTGATGGTGCTCAAAGCATAGGTCATAAAAAAATTGATATGTTAAAACAACGCATTGATTTGTTGGCTTTTTCTCCGCATAAAGCCCTTTATGCTCCGCAAGGTGTTGGCATTTTGGCATATAGTTCAAAAACAAAATTAACGCCGATAAAATTCGGCGGGACGGACACAGAATCTTTCAGTGCTGAGCAACCAAAGTTTGCCCCTGAATGCTTTGAAAGCGGAACGTTGCCTACCCCGAATATATTTGGAGCAGGCGCTGGTTTAAAATTTGTGATCCAAAATTTTGATAAAATATGTGAAAAACAAGAAGATTTAACAACGTTTTTAAATTATGAATTATCAAAAATAAATCATATAAAAGTTTATACTCACCCAGACAATGCAAATGGCATTTTATGCTTTAATATAGGTAAAATGCTTTCCAGCGATGTTTCCAATATTTTAGATAAAAAATATGGGATAATGGTAAGAAGTGGATTGCATTGTGCACCTTTAAAGCATAAAGATTTAGGCACATTAGAGCAAGGCACAGTCAGAGTTTCAATGTCATATTACACAACTTATGCTGATATAACAAGGTTAATTCGGGCAGTTAAAGACATCTCGGATAAATATTGAATAACCGAAAAGCAAATCAAATTTTAAAAAATATTTCAAGTTTATTAATATATTTGATTAATTGCAAATATTAAATTTTTTATTAAATAAATTATTAATCATATTCCAAAAAATTTTAAGTGATGATAATTGAAAAAAAATTAAAATAAAAATATAAAATAAAATTGAAAATTATTTATAGATTTATGAATAATCAAATTTTTTCATTAATATATTAGTTTTATAAGAAAATACGACAAAGAACGAAATTTTTAAACAAAATACAATCTAATTTTAATTTTACTTATCTATAAGATTTATCTTATAGTAAAAGGGAGGAAATTTAATGCCTTTTTGCGTTGTTAAATCAAAAGCCATTAAGTTCACCTTAATTATGCTTTTAGTTGCTATATTGCTCGC
>JAQUUD010000034.1 GCA_028694075.1 Clostridia bacterium | reverse complement strand
AGGAACTTTAATGAAAAAAATTTCGAGCATAATTTTGAGTTTCATAATCGCAATAATCGCAATGTCACTTTCAGGGTGCGCTGACCCTTATGCCAGCGTCCGGCTTTTGTCGTCCGTTGATTTCATTGAACTTGAAGTTGGAAGTACAAGTTCTTTTGAAGTTTCATTTGAAAATTATTTGGAAAATATGAGTTTTTCAGTTTCGATTAATGCCGAAAATAACTGCGTGGAAGTTACGGATATTGATTATTCTCAAAAAGGAAAAGTTATAATTGAAGTTGTTGGACTGAAAGTTGGGGAAGAAAGTTTACATATTAGTTCGTATGAAGGCTCTAAGTCCTGTTTAATTAATGCAAAAATTTATCAGCCTGTTTCCAGTTTTAAACTCAGAACAGTTGAAAATGAACAAAATGAACCTTATACGATTAAACCTTATGTTATAAAAGAAGCCGGATTTGAACTAAACTTTTCTGAAACAAATTATTTTGAATTTACTCCGCAAAATTCAAGTGATACCATAAGTTATTATTTTGATGATAATGGAATTCAAACAAAAATTTTAAGTGCAAGCACGGTGCTTGAAGATGAAAATTTGTTTGTCGTATTAAATTCTGCTGACAGACAAATAACAGTAAATGACCTTAGTTTTGAACTGACTGCAATGCTGGATAATCACCCGAATATTGAAGCAGTTGTGTTTCAAGTTGATGTGATTGAACCTATAAGTTTGGGCGATTCCAACATTATAAAACGAGGATATACTAATGATTATTTTTCGCCGAATGAATTTATAAAACTTGACGCGGAAAGTGAAATAGTATTAATTTCGAACAATACAGATTATTCTTACTTAGCAATTGAATTGCAGATTTTATCACCAAATGTAACTGTTAATGCAGTGGCGTTAAAATCTGAGATTTCACAAATAAGTCCGGAAGTTGAGGACTTTCCAGCAACTTCATTATATAGTTATATTTTCAGTTTGCAATCCCGTGAACTAGGGCTTGACACCTTGCACATTTCAATCAGTTATGAAGAGTATGAGGGTTATGAGATAGTTTATGATTTTGTTGTTAACACGGTAAGCGTGCCAACAAGCATTCGTGTGAATGATAAAGCAAGTTTTGATTCACCGATTTATTTATATGACACTTATGATATCAGATATGGCGAAGCTGAATATAACATAAACTTGGCGGTTTATTCGTCAGACTCGATTTTTGACAGCATTTCATTCTCGTTTGTAACAAATAATTATGAAGAACTTACTGAGTCTTGGGCTGAATATGTAAACGTTAGATATAAAAATCAAGTGAAAACAAATGATTTCATCATTGAGTATTCAGATTTCGTTGATAATTTTTTAAATTCGCCTATTTCGCTCTTGGGCGAAAGACAGTTTAATGGAGAATTATATATAAAACTTGTTTTAAACAGTTCTTATTACTTGCAAAGTGAAATTATTTATTATATACCGATTGTTATTGAAGAAGGTGCAATAAGTTTTGAAGTTAATTCCGCTTATGCTAGCAGTTTATCTTTGAATGTTTTGCACGGTGCAAAAACTTTTGAAGGGCTTATGATTCAAAGAGCAACTGCTTATATTGGCAATTTCGCTTTTGAATATGTTAATAACTCAAATTTATTATTCACGGTTGAGCAGATTTTAATAAATGAGAAAAGTATAAGAATAACGCCAATAAGTGTTGGACAGGGCGTTGTCAGAATTATTTTGCCGAACGGTCTTTCTGTAAATTTAACTATAAAAATTGAAAGTACGGTTTCATCAGCAAGCCTTTCAATAATTAATAGTGGGGAAATATCTTTGGCGGAAACTGATGATGATGGTAACATTTCTTATCTTGCAGTTAAATATACGCCAGAAAATGTTGCAAACCCAGCACCTTTAAGTCTGAGTTTAAAGATGCTAACCAATCCGACAAACGCAACTTTATATTTGGTTGATTTTGAAATTTCCGATACAAGTATAATCGGTTTTGACAAGAACACTTTCTTGCTAACTGTTAAGAAAGCGGGACAGGTAAATTTAAAAATTACTTTGGTGTTGTTAAAAGCCGAGAATTTTGAACTTATTACTGCTGATGAGATTATTGAATTTAATTTAGATTTAGATATTTATTATCCTGTAAAATCATTTGATTTTATTGAGGATTCTAATAAAACGACAACGGCAACTGTTTTCAAAAGCAGTGATGTGGGTTATAAATATACAGAGCGTGGTTATGCCAAAATTGATATTGATTTAAAGGCAGTGCTTCACGATAACACAATAATTGATGATTTGTTCTTATATTTCCAAGACAAAATTTTATGGACAACTGAACTGGGAGTTCCAGAGGAACTTTCTTCTTCCGTTGCAACCGGAACTTATATTGCAAACGGAACAATTGAAAACTTTGGGAAATATCAAATAACCGGAAATCATTTAGAACTTATTTGCGATGATTTATACGCAAACGCAAATTCAACTTTCTGGCTTGCCTTTACTATTTCAGAATATAATTTAAGCAAAACTGCAATATTAAACATTTCAATTTTAGATTATGTGCCATTGTATTCGGTTGGATTTTATAATTATACCGATGAAGTTTATCTTTCAGATGCAAATCCAGAATATATTTTCAACACATTTATAAATCCGCTGTCTAATTGTCAAGAATTTAATGTGATTTTTGTTCCGAAAGGAACAACAAGCGAAAGCCTTATTTCAATTTATATAAACCCGACTTTTACTCAAGTCAGCATAAGATATAACGGAACTGGCACTGGTTATGGAACAGTGTATTTCATTCCGCTGTCTTCGTATATTGATGAAACAACTCCAACTTATAAAACGGGCATTGAAGTGCGTGTTTCTGATGGTACAGATAAAGACAATCCGCTTATAATTAATACAGCACAGGAATTTGTTCAAATAATGCAAAACAGTGATTCGCTGTCTAAACATTTCAAAATAACGACAACGCTGGATTTCGATAATGTAATAATACCTGCTTTGGGTGAATTTAAGGGCTCAATAACTGGTGCAAGTGCTTCTGCGTGGTTGATTAATATCAGAATTAACGCTTATTATACTGAAAGTTCCAGCACTTATGTGGGATTATTTAGTAAACTATCTCAGTCTGCAGAAATAAGCAATCTCGTTATAGAAGGGCTTATTAATATTAATCGTTCAACAGGCAACAATTTTTATGCGGGTTTAATTGCAGGCGAAAATAAAGGAACAATTGAAAATGTAAGTGTCATTTTAAAAAGCACTTTTATAATAGTTGAAAACAGAAATGATGTAAATAACTCTTCATTTATTTGCGTTGGTGGAATGGTCGGCATAAATTATGGACTTATAATAAATAAAGTGGACAGCAGTAATTCCAATCACACCGCAATAAATCAAACAGGTTTGTTTGAAGTGAAATATGAGGGATATTCAAGAAATGTGTTCGCGGGCGGTATTGCTGGTGAAAACAAAGCAGTAATTATGCGTGAAGATTCTGGCTTTAATTTTTATAATCAGTCAATTTATGGTGCAATAGTAAACATTTCATCAACCGGCGTAAATTCAACTGGCGGATTAGCCGGCGTTAATACTGATGCCCAAATTGATATTTATGGCTTTGACAATTCAGTGATAGACAATTTGCTTGTTAGTGGGAATATCATTTCAGCAAGGTATCAAAACAGTGAAAGCACTTATACAGGTGGGCAGTTCGTTGGCGGAATTGCAGGAGATAATTATTCGTATATTTCAAATTGCATTTCACGGGCTTTCGTTAACGGTTATGATTATGTTGGCGGAATTGCAGGGCGTGATAACAAAGTTATTGGTTTTACAGTTTTAGAAGACGCATTGAATTATACTTTTATCACAAACTGCACAGTTCAAGCAATTTTTTCAGGCAGTTTCAAATATATGATAACGGCGCATAGTGTTGCAGGGCATGTTGGTGCAATATCAGGGAATGAAACCAGTTTAATAAATGAACAGGTATATGACTTTGGAGATAATCACGCTTATTATTATTACACAATTGATATCGATGAAAAAGTTTATCCAATGGCTTTTTATTACAGCGGATTTACTTACTTGAATATAAAATATAGTGATAGTGATCAATATTTCAGTTTATTTAGATTAGATGATAAAGAACTTGCTGTAAGTGAGATTGTTTCTGATTATGAACTTGGCGCGGGCAAACTGGCAACTGCAGATTCGCAATTTGATAACAAAGTTGCCTATATGTTTTATTATAATGCAGTTCAAGGAACCGAACAAAGTTTCATAGATAACCTAAACTTTAACAGGCAAAATCCGTTTGTGTTTGTAAATTCAAACAGCCTTACATTGACTTCTTTTAATCAAGATATATTGAATTTTGACGCAAATGGAAATGTTTTCTTATATGGCACGGGCACAGTGAAAATTTTGGTAAAAAGCCTTTTGAACTCAGATAAAAGTGAAACTTATGTTTATATTGTCGTTACCAATGCTTTTGACAGTTTTGAAATTAAAGCAGATAATTACAATTTATCAGGAAATTCAGTTATTGTTGTATATGAAAATTTGCCGGTGGAACTTCATTTTGAATTTAATCACTCTGCCATTGAAACTAGAGATAATTACCAGCAGATTGTTTGGATTGAAACCAAAGCCAACAATTCGGCTGGAATAAATTTTGTTATTAACGAAACCAATCAATATGTTGAAATATTAACGGCGGGGAATAGCATTATTTTAAGAGTTAGTAACTTGACAGAATCCAATTCAACGAATACAATAAAATTTTTGCCTAAGTTTATTTTGAATTTGAATATTGTCGGACAAGTTTATATGCAGTCTGATGGCGAGCATAATGAATTTGAATATTTAATTACTGAAACAGAAAATGAAATCAATGTTATTTCAATTGCCAAACGGGGAACAGAGAGAATTAATGTTGGTTTTTCAGACATTATGGCTGAACCGCTTGATGTTATTGTTATTGATGTTAATCAAATCACTGATTTTGAAAATGACACCATAAAAATTTCAAGCATTAAAATAAATGAAGATGAAAACGGAAATGCTGATTATTTCATTGTCTTAGACAGTGAAGGTTATGAATATTTGCCAAACGATGATTTATATAAATATACCGGCACTGTTGGAAAATTTCATTTGCAGTTTAATTATGAAAAATATGCACTTTCTGATTTTGATTATACCGGAACATATTATATTAATCTAACAGCCGATAACGGTGTTACCCAAACAATTATTGTGTATATTGAAAAACAGCAGGTCGCGAACATTTTAATAAAAAATTATTACAATATTTCAACAGTTTTTGATTTTTCGCTAAATGAAGAAAATTATGTTTCGGCTGGTGCAACAAGTTTGCTTTCGTTGGATATTTATCCTTATTTTGCTGAATATGATTATATTAAAATAGATAATTCAAGCACTAATTATCAAAATGGCAACGCACTTATTTTTGAAGTGGTTAAACTTAATAGTCAAAACAGACTTGAAACAGTTTACGGTGTGGAATATACCGAAACAGGCGTTAAAATTCCGGCTAGTATAATTAAAGATCAAGCAGTTGCTTTAACTTCGGCAAAAATATATATAAAATATACAACAACATCATTAGCCCCTGTGGATAGCATTTCCGAGATTGTTGTTTCTGCAATAAAACTTTCTGAAAATAATCAAGAGATAATACAATCTCAGCAAACTCATACCATAAGTGTTGTTATAAAAGATACGGTTTCTTTCTCAATTGTGGGCAGGTCTGAAATTAATGATAAGTATTATGTTGCAAAAGGTTTGTCTTATGAACTTGATTTAAATATTTACGGTTTTACCGAAGAACAAGTCAAAGTTGAAATAAGTTCTGGTTATGCAACAATAACCAAAGTTAACGGAATTTATTACTTAAATATTGCTTCTGATGTTTATTATACATCAGGGCAGGAAGGTTTCGGCATTACAATTTCAACATACGGTGAAAATATGTTGGACGGAATTTATTATGCAAGCGAAGCGAGCGAACTTAATTTAGTGGTTGTGGATTATGTAATTTTAACTGAAAACATCAATTCACTAAATTTAAATGCTCAGGACATTGCAAATTATCAAGGTTATACTGTAATTGAAAACGGCAATACAGGCATTATCAGAACTGCAATCGGCAACACAAATAAATTGGCAGTTAAATTTGTTAACGGACTCACCATTGAATATGATGTCAATAACCTTGTAACATCAAGTTTGGTGCAGGAATTTGAATCAACTTTAACTTATGGCGGAGAATTTGGAATTGTTGCAAGCACATTTGGCATTGCCGGTGATTATGTTACTTCATTGAAATTTACACCAGGTGTAAATGTAACAAATGAATATTTAAGAATTACTTCATTAATCAGTAATAATAATACGCAATATTCAATAACGCCGGTTAAAATAAATCCTCTTGAAGGTTCATTATATTATTTCACTTATAGTGGCGGATTTTATTATCTTAACGGTTTGCCTAAATTTAATAATGTAATTGAAGAAGGCGTGTTTGATTTGTCAACCCACTTTGTTTTTGATGTATATTCAACAGGAACAGAAAATAATAGCGTTCCAGTTTATAATTATACAGATTTAATGAATATGCAAGAAGATGGTTGGTATATTTTGATGAATGATTTAACACTTCCTAACACCTTTGAACCAATAAATAAAGCAATAGCAGGATTTAATGGAAATGGATATAATATTTATTTGCCGACGGTTTGGAATATTGTTGGAACTGAAAATGTTGGTTTGTTCGGAGATGTTTTAGCGGGCACTGTGCTTAAAAATATAACAGTAAGAATTGCGGTAAGTACGCGAGTTGAAATTAGCAGTGCATCGGCGATTAATTTTGGATTTATAGCAGGATATAACAATGGTTCAATTACAAATTGTGCAGTTATTTGCGAAAGTCTTGTAATTGCAACTGTTTCAGTAAGCGGGCAAAGTTCAACAGTAACTGAAAATTATATTGCTGGTTTTGTCGGGCATAATCGTGGATACATAACAAACAGTCAAGTTGAAATTGTCCTTGTGGCAACTGCAAATGTTGCGGGCTTTGTTGGCATAAATGAAAAATATATTTCAAGTTCATATGTAACTAATTCAAGAATTGTTAACAGAAGCGGTGATATTTCAAACCATACTGCTGGATTTGTGATAAAAAATGGCGTTTCGATAACAACAGATGCTCACATTTCAACTTCATATGTATCAGGTGCTTTTAACGAAACAACAATTTACAGCCGTGGAACAGAAAAAATAATAAGTTCTGACACTCAGGTTTCGGGCTTTGTTTATGACAATTTCAGTAAAATAAGTGATTGCTATTCAAATATTCCAATATATTCAAACTCACATCGAACAGGCTTTGTGTTTAACAATGCTGGCTTAATTCAAAACACTTATTCAACAACAACTTTTGGTCAAAGTGGACAAACTGCGTATGGTTATATTGTTAACAATGAGATACAAACAAATCAAGGTGTCGTTGAAAACAGTATTTATCTTTTGGGAACAATTAACAGCACTGTGAACCGGACTTCCGTAAGTGGTGTTTCATATCTTAGTGAAGCGGAATTTGCTTACGCAAGTTTCTTTGATAGTTTTATAATTTCATCTGCATCACACAAAACTGAAAGTGTTTGGTTTTATCCGTCCAGAAATTCTGAAATTGAATTCGTTAAGTTTGGCGAGCATCAAAGATTTATTTATGGCAAACTTGAACTTGTTGCTCCGAATATAAAATCAGACAGCAAAAAGAGTTTGGACCCTGCAAATATTACAGTGGACCCAACAACTGGAGAAACCACATATGTATACATTGAAACAGGACAAACTGAGGGCAGTTTGTTTAATCCTTTCACAATTTCATCAGCGAAAGATTTTGAAAGTATTGTGCTTATTAGTTCAAATAAAAATATCAATTCGAATTATTTCAGAATTGTATCCTTAATTGATTATGAGGCGGAGAATATTGTCGCTTCAAAAATTTATAAAACAGTTTTCAAAGGCGATTTGGAAGGTAATAATATGACAATAGCCGGTTTTGTAATTGACACAAAAGAAAGTTTAGTTAACGGCGGTTTATTTGCAAAAGTTGGCAGTGGTTCAACCGGCGAAGGTTGCATAAAAAATCTAAACTTAAAACCGAAATATATTAATATGCCAAACACTTCAAATGTCGGAACTTTGGCAGGATCTCTGGAAAGCGGAAAGTTATATAATGTTAAAGTCAATGGTTTTGGCTATTCTTTAACCGAAGGGCTTGTGATAATCGGGCATTACTGCGTTGGCGGTGTTGTGGGCGTTGCTTCAAACAATTTCACAATCAAAAATATTTCAAGTTCAATGTCAGCAAGGGCAAGTTATACATCAAGAGCAACAACTAATATTGTTGGAATTTATACAACCAAAAAAACAACCAGCGTTTCTTATGCGGGTGCAATTCTTGGGGTTGCAAATAATGCCGGTTCAATTTCTTATGCAGAAGTTGATAACAAAATTGCTTCAATGGCAGAAATTGCTGGCTTAATGTTCGGAAAAATCGGCACAAACATATCGGTTGGAATTATTGATATTGTGCTTAATGAAAACCAATTTGTAAGGGCGACAGCGTATGGTGGAATAATTGCCGGAGAAAACTCTGGAACAATAAGCAGTGTTAACATTTCCGGCATAACTGCAAGCAATTTCTTCCGTACATCTCCTATTTTACCGACTGCCGTTGGCGGAGTTGTAGGGCTTATGTATAATGGCACATTGCAAGATATTGTTTGCTCTGTGGATTTAGGCTGGGCAACAAACAGCCCAGTTATAACGGGCGGAATTGTTGGCGAAATGCTGGGCGGTAATCTCATAAATGCAACATTTGGTGGAATAATAAACATTAATGCAAATGCTGGAGATGTTCCAACAACAGGCGTTACGGCAGGCGGAATTGTTGGAAAAATAACTTATCAGCCAACTGTTACATTAAGTTCAACCCTAACCGCATCAAATTCAGTATTAAAAAACTGTGTAACATCAGATGATTGTGAAATTAATGTTGCAACGGACAGCGTTTATAAAATTTATGTTGGCGGATTGGTTGGAAAGATTATAAACACCTATAAAACTTATGAAGATTATGTTAAATCTGCTTATGATAATGTTTTAAATGGTTGTGTAAATATGGCAGATATAAACATAAATGCAACCATATTCAATGGAACTATGTTCACTTATGTGGGCGGGCTTATTGGCGGAGTTTTTGCTGATACAGGTGAAAATTATAAAGGCGAAATTATTATATATGATGATGTCACTGAGCAGGAAATTTATAATTTGTTTGAAAGTTATTCCGATTCTCATATTTATGTAAACATAAAAGATATGAAAAACAATGGAATTGTAACATTAAGATATGGCGGAATTTTGGGCTTTGGTTATGCAGTAAGTCAGGCAACTGAAATCACGGGAACGCCGTCCACATACTTTGGGTATGGGCGAATGCTGGAATTGGCTGAAAGAGCATCAACTGACCCTTATTATTCTGGTCATTATTCTTATGATGACGAAGGAATTCCAACTGAAATTCCAAATATGCAGGATAGCGAATATTTGACAATAAGCATCTCTTTAGATAATCAAAACAACGCGTTTATTGAACAAAATAATTAATTATTAGCAAGAATAAAAACTGAATTTTTATTGAATTTACTTAATGAAAATTACAAAAATCTCAAAATAACAAAATAGAAATTTTAAAAATAATAAAAAAAATAATAAAAAAATGAAATAATTTTGATTTCTTTGACGAAAATAGTTATAATAAGATAAAAGGAATAAAATGCGTAGAGGTTCATTATTTACAGGAGTATCATTAATATTGGTCTTAACCTTGCTGGGTTTCGCTATTTTTACTCTGTTGCAACCATTTAGTAGAATCAGAAATCAAATCTCCTTTAGATTTTCTGATACTAATTTATATTTGGATATAAATGCGGACGCTGAATGGTCTAATGACGAAAATAATCATTTTGAAGCGAATACGGAAGATGGCGAATTAGATGTTGACTTATGGAGTGTTCCAGATATTATTTTCTCAACTGATGATGATAATCAGTTAATAGAAGCCGAAATTAGGATTACAGTAATTAATAGAAATCCTGAAAAAGAAGTTAAAGTTTCAATTTCCAATGTTGCATTTGATTCAGATCCGATTTATGCCGATAATCCTAGATTTATTACTTGCGTTGAAACTCAAAACAGTGTCAGTGGGCAGGACGGAAGTTTTCCGGTTACAACATCAGACCAACTTATAGAGCCGATAAATATTCCAGCCAGTCCAAACACAGAAGAACCAAGTTTTATGATAATAACTTTCAGATATCAATTAATTCGTCAAAATATTGATTTCGATTTTTCTCAAAATATTAGTATTACATTCGAAACGGTTTAATTGTTTTTAATAAGTTATTTCAAACAGTTTGGGGGAATTAAATGCACAAGATAAAATTTGGCACGAGCGGATTTAGGGGGATTGTCGGTGATGATTTCACAAAGCAAAGCGTTCAAAAGATTGGCTATGCAATTTGCCAGATATTAAAAGAAGACAAAAAAATGGACAAGCCCGTTAATGTTGGTTTTGACAACAGGTTTATGGGCATTTTTTTTGCAAAATGGATTAGCGAAGTTTTCGCATTTTACGGATTAAAGGTTAGATTTTTTAAAAATGCTGTTTCGACGCCATTAATTGCATTTGAAACAAAAAATGCAAGCCTTGGCGTGCAAATAACGGCAAGCCATAATTATTATTATTATAATGGTATTAAAGTTTTTATTGAGTTTGGCAGAGAAAGTGATGCTTTTAATAAAAGAATTGAAAAAATTGCAAACCAAATCGAATTTTCTAAAATTAGAACACTGGACTTTGATAAGGCAGAAAAGCAAAAATTAATTATTTTGACTGATGACTTAAAGCCTTATTGCAACAGCATTGCAAGTTTTGTGAGTTGCGAAAACATCAGAAAGAAAAATTTTAAGGTGTTATTTAACGCGTTTCACGGAAGTAGCGTTGAATGTATTAAAGCCGTATGTGAAAAGATTGGAATAAAAAATTATGAAATTATGAAAAGCAATGTTGACCCGTATTTTGATTATAAAGTTGCTGCGCCTTATGTTCATAATGTTTCAGACCAAATCGAAAAAATGAAAGCGAACAATTATGACATAGGTTTTGCTTTTGATGCTGATGGCGACCGAATAACAATTTTAGATAAAGATGGCGAGGCATACGATTGTAATATGATATCCGCAGTTTTCTTTTATTATTTTATAAAAAATAAGGATATAAAAGGTAATTTTGTGAAAAATTCTGCCTTGACTGGATTAATTGACAAAATTTCTGATAAGTTCGGATTGAAAACATATAATGTAAAAAATGGCTTTAAATTTATTGCCAGCGCTTTAATAAAAAATAAAAATATGCTTATGGGCGCAGAAAGCAACGGAATTGCAATCAAACAGCATCTTGCCTATAAAGACGGGCTGTTGCCAGCTATTATTATGCTTGACATTCTTTCAAGAGAAAATAAGAGCATTAAGGTTATTATAAATGACCTAAAAAGAGAAATGAATTATCCGTGTGAAGTTTTGGAACTGGCTTATCCATTAACAAAAAAGAAAAGAGCGGAAATAATTAATAAAGTGTTTATAGAGAAAAAATTACCTTTAACGCCGAATGAAATCATACAAGTTAGTTATACAAACGGCTGTAAAATGATTTATAAAAATGGTTACTGGGGAGTTATTCGCTTCAGTGGAACTGAGAATGTGGTAAGAATTTTTGCTGAAATGAAAAATAAGGAAGAATGCAATAAATACATAAAAATATACGAAGATTTCATTGGGGTTAATCAAAAACAAAGTTAACTCAAATATAAACTTATCTTGTTAATTTTGAATTTTATTGGAAATTAAAACTTAATGCTTTTGTTCATTTTCATTTGCATAGTATGAGTTTGAATTACATTAGCCATTTGTAAATGCCTGTGATTTGGCGGTCGCTTGTTTTTTACTTCAGTTAATGTGAATTAATAAGATTGAAAACTATTTAAAAACATTCAAGTCAGTTCAAAACTGACTTTTTATTTTAAAAAAAACTTGGAAAAGTAGATATATATTTTGTTTAGGTTCAAAATCGCAACCTCATTAAATAATAAGTTTAATAATCTTTAATTACTATTATAATCAATTTTAAAAATAAAAAAACATATGCGATTTGCATATGTTTATTTTTTTAGTTACTGCAATTTGAATTGCCTTTGTTAATGTTGCAATGTTTAGCAACTGCGACTTTAATTTTGTATAATTTTTTTGTCGCCTTTGATTTTTGCTGCTTTACCTGCTAAGCCTCTTATATAATATAATTTTGCTCTGCGTGGCTTGCCTCTGCGTACAACTTCAACATGGTCAATTAAAGGTGAATGCACTGGAAATGTTCTTTCAACGCCTATACCGTAAGTCATTCTTCTTACAGTAAAAGTTTCTCGAATGCTTCCATTTTTCTTTGCAATTACAACACCTTCATATGCTTGCAATCTTTCCTTCCCGCCTTCTCTAATCTTAAAAAACACTTTAACTGTGTCTCCAACGCGAGTTTCAGGAGCGTCTTTAAGTTCGTTTTCTTTTTCAATAATGTCTAATATATTCACGACTTTCCTCCTATAAAGAGATGTTCATACCTGCATAACGATAGCGGACCATCTCTGACTTCTCGTATAATAACATAAATTGAACAAAATTTCAACTGTTTTTTGAAAATGGAATAAAATTTAAACTAAAAAGATTATTTTAAATTAGATTTATCTGTTATAATTATTTACATATATAAATCATTATTAACTTACGAAATAAACTTTTATTAATCGAAGTAAAAAATTTATCTGATTTCAAAAAAATATGGTTAATTTGCACAAAATTTAAAAAAACTAAAAAATCTTAACATAAATACTTGACAGTTGAATAAAATTTATTATATATTAGCAGTACGCACATAAGAGTGCTAGCAGTCGATAGGTTAAAATCTAAATTCTAGTTGTGATTGTCTGTCCGCTTATATGAATTAAATACTTAAAGGAGAAAAAATGCCGAATAAACTTGGAGAGCGTAAACATAGTGTTTTAATTGGTGCAGTTGAAGACTATATAAAAGATGCCAGCCCGATTACAAGCGGGAGTGTTCAAGAAAAGCATATTAGGAACATAAGCACAGCAACACTTCGAAACGAATTGAGCGCACTTGAAGCAATGGGCTTTTTGAAAAAAGTGCATACTTCCGGAGGCCGAATTCCAACAGCACAAGGTTATCGTTATTATGTGAATAATCTTTTGCAGGATATTCCGCTTGACGAAAATGCTTTGAATGATGTGAAAGAGCTTTTGGAAGAACGCACTAAATCATTAGCGGAAATTGTTTCGGGACTTGCCGACTTGATTTCGAAAGCAGTAAATTATCCAACCGTTATATATATGAATGGATATGAAAACCTTGTTATTGAATCAATTAAAATTTTTCCAATGGTTGATGGTCAAGCATTAACGCTTATTCAAACTTCAAATGGATATATTACTAACTCAATAAAAGTTAATACTAAGTTGAACTATTGTGAGGACGCATCAAATTATTTAACACAGAAATTTCAAGGCAAAACAATTGGCGGAATGCTTGAAAGTATAGAGAAAAATCAAGATAATATGCTTGCTGAAATAGAAAATTTTAAAATGATTGTAAACAATTTGATTGATGGAATAAGAAGGATTTTAAACGGTTATAGATTTGATATCAGTCATAAAGGTTCGGCGGATTTGATGAGCGAAAGCGGAGAATCTTCAGAACAGGCAAAGAAAGTTATAAAACTGCTTGATAACAAGGAAGAACTTGAGAAAGCCTTGGAACTGGAAAAAAATCA
>JAQUUD010000080.1 GCA_028694075.1 Clostridia bacterium | reverse complement strand
CATAACTTGTAAAATTGTTGATAAGACCAATGCTTTGACCTTCAGGAGTTTCAATAGCGCAAATTCTTCCATAATGAGTGTAATGAACGTCACGAACTTCGGCGCTGGCTCTTTCTTTTTTCACTCCACCGGGACCAACCGCAGACATTTTGCGTTTTTGAGAAAGTGTTGAAAGACAGTTTATTTGCTCCATTAATTGAGAAAGTTGTGATGAGGCCATAAAGTCTTTTAATGCTTTATTAATTGGTCGAGGATTTACAATTTCTTTCGGTGTAACCCCAATAAGTTCTTTGCCCTGCAAAGTTTCTTTAACAGCGGTTACAAGTTTGTTAACACCCGAACGGAATGCTCCGCCCAAAAGTTCGCCCACTGTTGCAATGCGTCTATTGCTTAAATGGTCAATATTATCTAAACTACCAATACCTTCCATTAAATCCAAATAATAACTGATACTTGCAAGTATGTCGTCCATTGTAAGTGTTGTTATTATTAAATTTTTTGCGTTTGCTTTTATTGCTTTTTTTATTTCTTCGTCAGATTTGCCTTTATTTTCATTTAAAACTTGCATAAGAACAGGATAGTAAACCTTTTCATTTATTCCAAGTTCTTCTTCATTGCAAGGATAAATCGCCGACAAACTAACTCTGTTATTTCCGCGAATTAAATGCTTTTTACCGTTAACAAGAACCCAAACTTCATTAATGCCAGCATCTTGTATGGCGTTAGCCACTTCAGGACTAATAACTGTGTTTTTCTTAACAAGCACTTCATCGCCCGCTGAAATTGTGTTTGCCGAAACAAGACCGCTGACTCTGCCTTCAATTCCCAGTTTTTTATTAAATTTATATCTGCCAACTCTGCCCAAGTTATAATATTGGTCAGAGAAGAAGAATAAGTTTAAATAATTTCTTGTAGATTCCACAGACGGAACTTCAGTTGGTCTGGTTTTCCTTGCGAATTCAAGAATTGCTTCTTCTTGTGTGGTTTGTGGTTCTTTGTCCAAAACATTTTTAATGTGCGAATTATCGCCAAAAAGTTTTATGATTTCTTTAATAGAAAACCCAAAGCATTTTAAGAAAATGCCTATTGTAACTTTGCTTCCACGGTCAATTACAAGTTTTATAATTTCATTTGCGCCTTGTTCAAATTCCAGCCACATACCTCTTGTTGGAATCATTTTACCAGTCAAAGTTGCGACATCATCTTTTTCCTGTGAAAAATAAACACTTGGCGAACGAATCACTTGGTTAACAACAACTCTTTCAATTCCATTAACAATAAAAGAGCCGTCTTCAGTCATATACGGAATATCTCCCAAGTATACTTCTTGGTCGATCGCTTCGCCTGTTTCTTCAACAACAAATCTCGTCTGAACTTTTAACGGAATTGTATAAGAAATTCCACGCCTTTTAGATTCCTTTAAGGAATATTTAGGCATTGCCAATAAATCGGCTTTAAGCAAATAAAGTTTTGCCTTTCCGCTGTAATCCACAATCGGCGAAAATTCATCTAACACTTTTTGTACACCAATTTGCAAAAATTCTTGAAATGCATTTCTTTGAATTTCAAGAAAATCTGGAAGGTCGACAATTTCATCTATTTTAGAGAATGTATATCTCTCAGTAGTCCCGCACATAACTTTTTTTACGAATGATGAATTTTGCATATTTTTTTCTCCTTAAAAGGGCAGTGGAAATTAGAACGAAAAACCGCAAGTGCTCTCGAAAAAGACGCACTTGCGAATTAAAATATAACTAATTATAACAATCGATAAAAGGACAAAATTCCACTGCTGTATAAAAATCCCTAACGTTAGTGTATCACAAAATTTTTTACATGTCAACAGAAAATATAAAATTCCTTTGAAATTAAAAGATTTTAAGGTGCAAAAAAAATTAATACGACAAAAATTATAACTTTTTTCAGGGTTTCGACAACTTTTTAAATTTTTAAATTAAGTTGATTATGTTTTTATTAACAACTATTCAATGATTTAACAATAATAATTTAGTGTTATTAAGAATTAATGTTATAATATATTAAGGAGAAATCAAAATGCCTAGAAGACCACTCAGATATAAATACAAACTTTATTATGCTGATGGAAGTTCACAACTTAGCGGAGCTACTGTGGCAAAACCCGATAGAGATATTTTCAAATGGGACTTAGACGGAGATATTCCTTGGGATTTATACGATGAACTATTAGATAAAAAAATCTCTTTACAAGAAACGATTAAACTTGCACAGCCCTATTTGCCTAAAATTATCACGAGATTTGAAATTATTGATACAACTGATGATTCAGTGGTAGATAGTTTGGACATTATCTAAGTTGTTTCTTTTGGAACTTTCGTTTTTCTGCCTAATTTGTTAATATAGCTTTTTAATTTATTTATTTTAATTGGAGATGTTTCTGCTTTTAGCAATTCGACATTTTGTGAACGTAGGTTGCTAAGTTCTTCTTTTAGTTTCACTTTTTCATTGCTCAAGAGTTCAAATTTTTTGCGAAAGAATTTTATCTCACGCTCCTTGTCTGCCAAAGATTTTATAGATTTTCTAAGTTCGGCATTTGCTGACTGCACTTGATTTAAAAGTTCTAAATCATATTGTTCTTTTGCTGCTTTTTTCACGAGTTTAACAAGACCCATAAACAAACTTGTTATTTCGCTATCCGTCAAAAGTGCTTTATTGGTGGGCATAAACAAAACATTTCCCATTTCTTTTTGTTTGCTGTTTTGATTTGAATTTTCATTATTAAAAAAAATTTTATTGGTTATTGAATTTTTTAACTTATTTTCAGTTCCCAAAATATTAGTTTTGCGGTTTAAACTTCTAAACTTGTTTTGCAAGCGAAGCATTTGTTTTACATCACCCGAGGCAATTTCATAACACGCCTTTCTAACAGAATAACCCTTTCTCATTAAATCGTTTATTTGCGTGATGCTTAATTCCGCTTCCTGCGGTGTAAAAAATTTCTGTTCATTCTTATTATGTTTGCTAAAATCTATTTGAAACTTCTGAGCAAGTGTTTGATTTTTTTCAAA
>JAQUUD010000033.1 GCA_028694075.1 Clostridia bacterium | reverse complement strand
AACTTTTCATTGTCAACATAATCAAAACTGTAGGTTTCGATTTCAGGCTTATATTTTTTTGCCAGCAATGTTATTGTTGTGGAATCAATTCCGCCTGACAAAAAAAAGCAAAGTGGAACATCGGAAACAAGTTGGCGTTTAATGCTGTCTTCAAGCAAAAATCTTACTTTGTGAGCCGTGTCAGCAAAATCATCAGTATGAAGTTTCGCTTGAACATTCCAATATCTTTTTATCGTTAATTTATTTTTGAAATAGGTTAAATAGTGACCTGCTCGAAGTTCAAAAACATTTGGATAAATTCCATTTCCGGGAGTGTGCGACGGACCTAATCCCAAAATTTCTCTTAATGAATTTAAATCAACCGTTTTTATTTGATAATAATTTAAAATTGATTTAATTTCCGAACTAAACATAAGTTCGCCAGCATTGTGATAATAATATAAAGGCTTAACTCCACAGCGGTCCCGACACGCAAAAGTCTGATTTGTGTTTTTGTCAAAAACAACAAATGCAAAAATTCCGTTTAATTTTTCGGCGCATTTTTCTCTGTATTCAGCATACATTTTTATCAAAACTTCGGTGTCTGAATATCCGCTAAATGCGTAACCTTTTCTTATTAAATCAGCACGCAGTTCGTTTGTGTTATATAATTCGCCATTATAAACCAAAACAAATTCGTTAAAACAGTAAGGCTGTTTGCCATTTTCCTTGTCAACCACAACCAGCCTTTTATGCCCCAAATATACATTATTGTATGTAAATTCACCCTCTTCGTCAGGTCCACGATGATTAAGTTTTAATAAACTGTTTTTTGCCCTTTCATTATTAATTTCATCAGATAAAATTGCTAAAATTCCGCACATAAATTTGCTCCGTTTATACCTTTTCAATATATGTTAAATTTTCAAAATTTGATTATGACTTGCTTAAATACATTATATTTTTACATTTTAATTTTTAACACAAAGATTGTTTTTTTAATTATATTTAGTTTGCAGTTTTTTCATTTATTGAGTTTTATTAACCAATAAATAATTCAAATTTTTTATAATTATTAAAATTCGAATTAACAAAAAAGGCAATCAAAAACTATAATGAAATGATATACAGGAAAATAAATGAAGAAAATAATTGCTAAATTTGGCGGGGTTTGTATGGCAAATTCCGCTAATATTAAAAAAGTTATTGAAATAATAAAAAAAAATAAGAACAGAAAAATTATTGTGGTGTCTGCCCCAGGGCAAATTGGCGGTGAAGAGAAAATAACTGATTTATTGTATGCTTGTTGTGAGCAAACGGAAAATGAAGTAGAGTTTGACAAGATTTTTAACAAGATTGAAAAGCGTTTTAATGAAATAATTGATTATTTTAATCTCGATAATTTAAAAAAAGAACTAGCAGAGATTAAACTTCAAATAAAAAAAAGTAAAGAAAAAAACTTTGCAGTTTCTCGCGGAGAATTTTTCACAGCAAAAATTTTGGCAGAAATTCTTGACGCAAAATTTGTTGATGCGTGTGAGTTGATTAAGTTTAAAATTAACGATGAACTCGATTTTGATTTAACTTATAAATTAATTAAAAAAAATTTGGGTGAATTAAAAAATAGGGTAGTGGTGCCGGGATTTTATGGTCGAAAATCCAGCGGAGAAATTTTAACCTTCACTCGTGGGGGAAGTGATTATACTGCAAGTTTAATCGCATCTGGTGTTAATGCCGATGTTTATGAAAACTGGAAAGATGTTGATGGTGTAATGTCTTGCGACCCTAAAATTACTAATACGCATTATAAAATAAAAGAGATAACATATAAGGAACTTCGGCAACTATCTTATATGGGTTCAAAAATATTGCACCCAGACACTGTGCTTCCTGCTGATGAAAAAAACATTCCGATTATCATAAAAAGCATTTTTGAACCAAAAAAACACGGAACAATAATAAATAATAATATTAGTTTAAGACACTTTAATCAAATAAAAGCAATAACAGGCAAAAAAAATCAAACTCTTATAACAATAAAAAAAATTATGGAGTACGACGAAGTTGATTTTTTTCATAAATTATTTCAACTTTTAAATAATTTAAACTTTTCGTCAGTGCAGTTTATTGTAAATGTTGATTATGTTAATTTGGTCGTAAATGAAAATGAGTTCGAAGCAAATGAAAAAAAATTTTCCGAAGAACTTATATCATTAAATATAAACGCAATTTCAGTTGAAAAAAATGTTGCATTAATAACGATTGTCGGAAACAACATATTATTAAAAAGTAATCTTTTTAAACGAGTTATTTATTCGTTAAACGAAAACAACATTGAAATAAAATTAACGAAAATTGATGCACTTGGTTCAAATATAATATTTGTTATTGACAATCAAAAATTTGAAAAAGCAGTTATTATTATAAATAATTTATTATTTAAAAAATAAGTTTAATTATAAAAATAACATTAAAAATAATAAAATAAATAAAAAAATAAATTTAATTCCAATTAATTAAATTTATTCTTTTTAATTATTTATTTTATTATTTTGCTTATTTATATTAACTTGCAACATTATTTTAAGGGATACAAAATGGGGAAGCAATTTTTAAATGCAAAATTATAAAAGATTATTAAAAATCAAGCACGGCTCTTCATATAGATATAAATAAAACAAATAATGAAAAACAAACAACAAATCAACTGATATTTCTTTTCATTTTATAAGTTCTAACTTAATCATTTCGCTTTTGAGTATCTCGATATTTTCAGTTTCCATTGAAGTGAGTGGCAATCTTAAACCCCCGGCTTTTTTATTCATCAAATTAAGTGCGGTTTTAACCGGTATTGGATTTACTTCCAAAAACAACGCTTTAATCAGCGGGTTTAACAAAAATTGATATTGTCGGCTTTCTTCAATTTCGCCTTCAAAAAAACTTTCGCATAATTTGTTGACTAAATCAGGCACGACATTACTCGCAACACTTATAACGCCTTTTCCACCAACGCTTAAAACGGGCAGAATTAAAGCATCATCTCCACAATAAATATCAATATCATCTCCGCAAATTCTTGCAATTTCAGAAACTTGTTCAAGGTTTCCGCTTGCTCCTTTGATTGCAGTAATATTTTTAATTTTGCTCAGTTCTTTTACAGTTGAAGGCAAAATATTAACGCCAGTTCTGCCGGGAACATTATATAAAATGATCGGCAAGTTAACATTGTCAGAAATTTTAGTATAATGCTCAATCAAGCCTTTTTGAGTGCATTTGTTATAATAAGGCGTTACAATCAGCAAACCGTCAACGCCTAAACTCTCATATATTTTGCTGTTATTAACCGCCACCATTGTGTCATTGCTTCCGGCCCCAGCAATGACCGGAACACGTCTATTTGTGTGTGAAACAGCACATTCAATTATCTTAATTCGCTCTTCAAGAGTTATTGTTGATGCTTCGCCCGTCGTTCCCAAAACTATAAGTGCTTTTGTTCCGTTACTGATTTGAAAATCAATTAAATCTTTCAATGCATCAAAATTTATTTCAGTCCCCGATTCTGAAAAGGGGGTAACAAGTGCTGTTGCACTACCTTTAAAAATTGTCATTTGTAATTTTTCCTTTAATTTTGTTTATTTTTAATTTATTTTTATTATTATTTTTACTGATTTTATTTTTCAATTTATTAATATTAATTTTTTCTATTTATAATTAATATTTTTTTACATTTAATTTTTATTTATTAATAATTTTAATATTTGAACGGCATTGGTTGCCGCACCTTTTCTGATATTATCAGCCACAATCCATAAATTAGCACCACTTTCCACACTGAAATCTTTTCTTATTCTTCCAACAAAAACTTCGTTTTTGCCTGTTGCTTGAAGTGGGGTCGGATAACTGCAATTTAAGAAATCATCTAAGACAATCACATTTTCCGAATTAGTTAAAATTTGTTTTATTTCATTTATGTCGCAAGGCTTTTCAAATTCAACATTAACACTTTCGCTATGACAATTAAAAACGGGCACTCTGACGGCTGTCGCTGTGATTTTAATGCTTTCATCGTTTAAAATTTTTCTGGTTTCATTAATCATTTTATATTCTTCTTTTGTGTATCCGTCGTCATAAAAAATATCTATGTGTGGCAAAATATTATTGAAGATTGGGTGTGGGAAAAATTTGTTTTCTTTCCCGGCAATCCCATTTTTTAAGTCTGCACAACCCTTTTGACCTGCTCCGCTTACCGCTTGATAAGTTGAAAAAACTAGTTTTTTTATTTTATAACG
This sequence comes from Clostridia bacterium, assembly GCA_028694075.1. GTDB lineage: Bacteria > Bacillota > Clostridia > Christensenellales > UBA1242 > UBA5489. The sequence continues at coordinate 10,059 of JAQUUD010000033.1, read as the reverse complement.
CTTGTGCAAAGGTGCTAAAACAACCATTGCTTGAATTGTACTGCAATTCGGGTTTGAAATGATGTTTTTATGGGTGTTTATCGCTTCAGGATTAACTTCCGGCACAATCAACGGAACATCGCTTTGCATTCTAAAATAACTGGAATTGTCTATCACAATTGCTCCGCTTTGTGCCAGCATTGGCGCAAATTCCTTTGAAACAGAATTGCCGGCGGAAAACAATGCAAAATCAATTTTTTTACTCACTAAATTTTCCTGTTTTAGTTCCAGCAATACATATCCATTTCCTTTAAATTTAATTATTTTGCCTGCACTTTTGGCAGATGAATATAAATATAAATTATTTATTTCGATATCAAACTCATCAAGCAACTGTAAAATTTTTCTGCCAACAAGTCCGCTTGCACCCACAACTGCTATATTATGTTTCATTTTATCCTTCTTTAAAAATTTTCAATATTAGAATTTTATTAATTTAATAAAAATATATTTAAATTATTTTTTAATATTTTTTTATAATAAATCTTATTAATTTAATAATTGTTTTAAATTATTTGGCAATTACAACTGGTTGAAGTTGAATGCCTTTTTTGGCTTCCATAATTGCTTTTCCAATTAATGTATAATCCGAAGCCAATGAGTTTGGCTTGTCAACAGGATTATCCTGCTTAAACGGCACAATATATATGTTTTTTGATAATAGCAATGTGCCGATATTTTTCAAATTTAAACCCAGTGCATCATTTGTTGAAATTGCAATCACAACCGGTTTATTATTTCTTAGTTGAGATTTGACCGCCATCAAAACAGGTGTATCTGTGATTGCATTTGCAAGTTTTGCAAGCGTGTTGCCGGTGCATGGTGCAACCACCATAACATCAATCAACCCGCTTGGACCGAGCGGTTCCGCTTTTTGTAATGTATCAACTGGCTCTGCGCCTGTTATGTCAACAATTTCTTCTCTGAAATTCTTGGCTGAATAAAATCTCGTATCCTGACTTGCAACATTGAAAGAAAATATTGGAATAATTCTCTTAACTTCATTTTTCAATGATTTTAGAACATCTAAAACCGTTGAAAATGTACAAAATGACCCTGTTATGGCAAATCCTATTGTTGTATCTTTCACTTTTTTTTCTCCGCATTGTAAAATGTAAAATTCTATTTGTTAAATATACGATATATTTAAATTTTATAATTTAAATTAACTTACATTATTAATAAAAATTTCATCTGTCTTAAAACATCAACTAAACTTTAATAAATGACAAATCTTGCTTTAAAACTTAAATTTTATTTGCAATAATCATTATTTTTTAAGTTGCTGAGTTGTTTTAAAATACTTTCAAGCATTATTGTTCCGGCACTTTCAGCGCTATAAACCTGAGGCAATGCTGGTGCCAAAATATAATTAAAAGTATATAAGTTTAACAAATCTTTATTTAAACAATTTACAGAGGCAATTTCAAGTATGCTTGCTTTTTTATTAATTTTATTTAAAATTTCATCATCTAATATTTTTGCCGGCACTGTGTTTATGATTATGTCATATTTTCCGATTTCGTTAGGCAGTTCATCTTTAAAAACCACTTTGTTGCAATAAAAACTTGCTATAGCAAATTTGTCATTATGGAAAATTGCAAAGTCTGAATTCACAGTAAGTTTGTTAAGCAGGGAAGCAATGGCAAGCCCAACTCGACCACTTCCAAGAATTAAAATCTTGTTTTCAAAAATTGATTTCCCTGTGCAACCAATCATTAGTGCCAAAACGCCTTCGGCGGTTAGTTTCGCATTTTTAATAACAAAATTTTCATCATTTAAAAGATTAATATGTTTAATATTTTTTTTATTTAAAATATATTTTAATTCTTCTGTTAAATTCCCAGCAAAAACAATAACCCCAGACGGAAATCTTTCAATTTCAGTTAAACTAAATTTTTTAGCGGGCGAAAAAATGAAACCATCGCCGGCGGTTCCCTGATTATTCTCAAAATCATGTTTAATTACAGTATGCCCTATATTTGACAATGAATTTGCAATATAATTGTTTCGTTTATCGGATAAATCTATAAAAAAGTTCAATATTCAAAATCCCCCTATTTCATACTATGAAAGCCAAAGTAATTTTGATAAACAAAGTAAAAAATAAGATTTAAATCATTGACACAACAAAAATTTAATGATATAATAAAAAAAGGTTGGAATCGCATCTGATGTTTTAAAAAGAGTGACCATAAAAAATATAAAGACTTAATAAATAAACAAAAAAAGAATATAATAATTAAATAAAAAAGCGATAATAAAACCATATGGAAGATTGGCAGAGCGGTCTAATGCGGCGGTCTTGAAAACCGTTGATGTGAGAGCATCCGCAGGTTCGAATCCTGTGTCCTCCGCCAAACACAATCGCGTTTGAACACCAATGAATATTATATATTCGTTAATGGTGTGGCAGGCGCGATTTTTTGTAGAGAAAAACAACAAAAACAACCTAGCTTAAATTGGAAAACAATGCAACGAGATAAACTGGGCTGTTTTTATAAAAAATTAAATTGACACATTATACTAATTATTATTTAAATATGTATATAAAAAATTGATCAACTGTGAGTTTAACCTACTTACGTGTGCCACATTATAACAAACTTTGTCTGAATAATACTCTTGGGTGTATCCAAGAATATATAAATTATAGTAAAGATTGTATAGTTGTATTGGTGTTTTTTGAATTGCATCATTGTACATTGCAAGTTTTTTACTTATATAATTCTCTCCAACATACTTTACAGCTTCTTGTATATCTTTTTTGTACATATAATAATACCTAATATTTTTTAAATCTTTTCTTATTTCGGTTTTTAAGATTTTGCATTCTTTCATATCCTTCTCCTTAATTATGTAATTACTTTTAAAACTCTCACATATTAACTATAGCATTTGCTTGTTTTGAGGACTTACTAATTATTTAATATACTAGAATAATTCTCATTAAAGTCAATGATAAAAACAATACATAAAAAGTTTATAAAATATTTCATTACAAAAAAAACCGCTAAATTTTAGTGGCTTCGTGGTGTTCCCGGACGGAATTGAACCGCCGACCTACGGTTTAGGAAACCGTTGCTCTATCCTTCTGAGCTACGAGAACATATGAATTTGGAAATAGTTCTTTGTTTTACATTACGGTCAAAGATTTGTAAATTATAGCACGATATTTTATAAAAGAAAAGTTATTCGGTAAAAATTCTTTACCGATTTTTACCGATTTTAAATTTTTACACAATATATATAGATTTGTTTTTTTAAGTATACCACTATTGTGTTTTTACTAATATTCATTTGGACTTAGGAGTCCTCCGTATATAATTGCTAATATGTTATCAGTAAAAATTGGTGCAAAAAAATTAAGTTTTGTCTGTTTTAAGTAACTGTTTTTTAACATTCCCAACCCTTATCTTTGATGTAATTTCCATGAGCCCTAAATGAACCTTTCCAATTACAAATTGTATCTCCTAAGATACTATAATCAATCATTTGCAACAAAGAAAATACTGCGGCAACGGCAGAAATTGCATTTTTAAGTGTTGCTTTGTTAAAATTATCAAAACCGCCATGTTTTATGGCATTATAATCATTCCACCATATTGGACTAGGGATATCATTAATAGATTTTTCGATGTTAATAGATATTTTTTCCCAAGGAAAGATTTTATAATTACTAAATAAAACTCCATTTCCAAAAGATGACCTATAATACTCAATAAAAACAAATTTAAAGTCTTTCATATCATATTTAGTTTTGCAAATCGAATGTTTCTTGCACAAATCAACACAAATTCCATTAACCACACTGCAAGCATCTTGAATAATGCTAGATAATACTACAGAGTATGTTTGCAAATTGTCTTTTTCAATTGATATATACTTTGAAATGTTCTCAACTCTTTCTTCAAGCAAAGAAAAATATTGTAAATAGTAATTAAAATTTGTCAATCCTTCTTTTTGCACTTTCCCCTCCATAAACTAGCCTTAATCTTCAAAGTTTATTTCATTTTCTTTTATGTATTCTTTTTTCAACTTTCTGTCTAAAGCCGAGTCAATTTTGCCAGAATCGGATTTTTCGTAAGTACAAATAAGCGTTATACCTAATTTTTTATAAATAGGCATTTTAAATTTTTTTGTTTTTGTGTATTGAATATTGTTTTGATTGTACCCCCAATGTTCTATGTAAACATGCTTGTCTTTTCCAAGATAATTTGGTAAATAAAAATCGGGATGGAGTATCTCTTTTTCACTAGAACCATAGGGTAGTTCCTTTTCGTAAGCATGTGAAATTTCTTTCTCAAATAGATAATTATCAATATCTCTTTCCGATTTACTTTTTACAACATGTCCATCTTTACAAGTATATCTGCCCTCATAATCTTCGTCTAATAATTCAACATTAGAGCAATTTGTAATCTTAAAAAGCAATTCTTTATTTTTGTATTTGTAAAAACAAGTTGGGCAGAACAGTAAACCTTCAGTTTCTCTTCCGCATACAATACATTTTGATTTATTATTTTTATTGATGGTTATAATTTGATTGTTTTCCGTATTATTTTCTGTACTTCCATCTTCTTTGTTTAATATTTTGTGCGTTATTGAATCTCTAAACAAATTATCTTTATCTACATATATCTTGCCCGATTTTAATAAATCGGCATGTTTCCCACAAAGTCTATCTTTTCGTGCTTTCCCCATATAAACTCTTGTGCTTTCGCCGCAAATCGGACATACTAATTTTTCATCCATAACGTTTACCTCTATTACATTTATACTAACAAAAGTTAACCGTAAAGTCAAATTGTAAACGACTATTTAGAAAAACAAAAAAGTAAAAGGAAAAAATATGGATATCTATTTTCTTTTTGTTACTTTAATTTCAAATCATATAGGTTTTCAAATTGTTTTTTCATTATTTTCTTGCGTTCTGCAATAAACTCCATAGGTTTATTCCATAAAGTGTGTGTCATATCCCATTTACCGCTTTTATCGACAATGGGCATATAGTGATAATTTTTTCTGTTTGGTGTGTTTTCATTAAAATAATCGAGTGGATGTTGGTTTGTCTTATAAAGATTTTTCAAACCTTGAACAGGTTGCATATTCCAAACTACATCAGGAAAATAGTCTATTGGTGGTGAAGAAAGTTTTTTAGGAAAAATGTGGTCTATTTCAGGCGCAAAGCGACCAAAAACAGATGGAGCAAATGTAAATACTTGATTAGGCATTAAAACTTTGAGCGTAAACCAATTTTTGTAATTAAGTAAACTTTCAGTAATTGTTGTAACGCGATTGCCTTTATCAAGCACAAAAGTTTCAATGTCTTGTAAAGGGAAAACTTTTCCTTGTTTAACGGCATTTTTAGCAAGTTTTGAACAGTTAACAATAATTGTTTGCGTTGACCAACCATTGTATTGTGACAAAATAAAATACTTTTTCATGGCTTTCAAGTCATCCGTATTTTCAGCAATGCTTTTCTTTCCCTGAACAAGTCGTTCATAAATATATACAATAAGTGGATACATTGCCATTTCACTTACTATAACTTGCTTTGTATTTATTCCAAATTCTTCATATAAAAATGCATTAAAAAACAATTTTAATGCCTGCTTTAATGTGCTAAGTTGAGAAGTAAAAGTTGTTACAGGTGGAAAATTATCAACATTTATTTTTGTTGTATCTGCGTTTATTAAATGTGCAACTTGCAAAATATTATTGCGAGTAAACTTGTAAGAGCCTGCAACTTGTTCAATTTCAACAGATATTTCTTCCAATCTCTCCTCATAGTCATACATTTCTACTTTTATTTTAGACATTAAAATATCAGTAGCGGATAATGATAAGCCTGTTGTATTAATACGGTGAAACACATCTGCAACTTGTGTCTCGGTAAAACTTGAACTCATTTCAAAGTATGGTATCTTTTCCGCTTTCTCATCATTGAAAACAAACCATAAATCATCAAAATCTTGTTCAAAAGTATCAGGCGAATTTGATAAAGCAGTTTTAATACTATCTCTGTAAACTGATTTTACTTGCTTGTCTTTAGTAAAAAGCTCTGCAAGATATAGCACACTTTCAATCTTTGTTAACCCTTTATCTACGAACTCAAAAACTCGCTTAATAAAGTTGTAAACCAAAACGCGGCCATTTACCGAATAACGCATTAAAGAAAAGATTGTTTGAACTCTTTGTTGCCCATCGTACACAAGAAACTTGTCAGGCCTTGCCCATTGTGAACTATCAACAATATTAGGGATTTTGTCATCTTCATAGTCTGTGCAAAAATCACGATAGGGAACAGGTTTGTCGCAATTCCAAATGAGTAACATTCCAACAGGATAATCTTTCATTAAACTGTCAAAAGGTCTTATCATATACTTTTCACTTTGGCTTCTTTCACCCCAAGCGTAAAGCCTTTGTATCGCAGGCAATAGCCACGGATTATTTGCAGCATTTATTCTTTCGGTTAGTTTTTTTATTGAAATATGTTGTACCGCCATAATTTATCTCCTCTAATTTTACTTTTAAACATTATTTAATTGCAATTATGTAATTAATTAAATTTTAACATAATAATTATAATTTCGCAAGTTTTACGCGGTTCTTTTTTAATCTTTATTAATTAAATTTGAATTTGTATTAACGCTAAAAACGACTCAGAAGTATAAAACAATTCTCCTATTTATCTTTTGCCGTTCGGGGCGGTTTGGGGTGGAACAATTCTCGTTGAAGTCAACTGGTAAAAAATATTGCTTAAACATTTTAATATAACTTAGTTTAATCAGACAGAAATGTCTGGCTTTTTTTATTAACTACTATTTAACAAACTTGTGTTTATTAATGTTTAGAGTTATCTAACATAGTGTTTTATGTGTTCCATAATGATTGTATTTTAGCTAACTTACTTTACGAAGTTTGTATTCAGTTTAGTGTTGGATATATTTTTTAATATTATTTTTTAAGATATTTTATTGTATTTTTTATGCTTGAAAGTTTGGACAACACAGTAGTTATATAGATTGAGTTATGCAATATTTTTTACTTTGTCAGTTGACTTCAAACTTTACAACTTTTATTTAGATAGATTTGACCCGAATTGTTCTGTTTTTTCACTGCCCGAGCGGCAAACAAAAATAAATAGGAGGTTAAAATGAATACAGAAGAAAAAGGGTTCGATATTAGAGAATATTACCTTAAAGAATTTTCTTACTTTGATGGTGAATGTGACATCACCTTCAACATTGTTGACATCAATTTTGAAAGAAAAACAATAAGTGTCGCTGTTACTAATCGTGGAAAAATAAGCGTTATTGAATACGACTTAATCCAAGATAGCAATGGCGACTTTTTCTTTAATTATGGTGTTGAAACTAGCAAAATCGAAGTTAATGACTTTGAAACAATTACAGATTAAAAGGAGTTTTATTAATGAAATTAAGTTTAGAAAACATTAAAAATTTAAAACAAAAATCAGACAATTTGCTAGTTAAAAAAGCTTGCAATTATGTGATAGAGCATTGGCAAGACTATGAGAACAAAACTAATATTTTCACTGATGTTTTACATTATGGCTGTCAATCTGGCATGGTTAGCGAACTTACTTATTACAGCGAAACAATGGCTTTCTATAATAAATTTAAGAAAGAAATTAATACTTTGCTTTATGAACTTATGGAAGGTTGCGGACTTTTTGACCCGAGTCAACTTTTTAGAGATAAGTGGGACAAAGAAGACCCACTTGCTAATGACACAACTAATCAAAACTTACTTGCTTGGTTTGGCTTTGAAGAAACATTACGTAGTATTGGACAAAATTTTGAAGTCCTACAAGAAAAAATTTAAGGAGAAAAAAATGAATAAAGAATTACAAAAAAATGAAGCAATCGAAAGAATGAAAATGCTTGAAATCTATCCCGCAACTATTAGGGAATTTAAAAATGAGAACATTGTAAACAAGTCAGAGCATGGTGGAATACTTTACTGGCTTGACGAAAACGAACAAGAAATGGTTAAGTATTTTGAAGAAAAACATAACGCACTTGTTTATCATGTTATTCACAATTACACCGAATTTGGTGAGTTATATGCCCTACTTTACGTTTCAAAAAATGAAATAGAATGGGACTATGATAGAGATGATATTAGGCACAATATTGCTATTGCGTATGTTATAAATCTCAATGATACTGCGTGCTCCGAATTTGGCTCAATTGGAATTCAAAAACAATTTGGAGGCTTGGCAAGAACATGTTAGAAAAAGATATTGTGTATATGGTTCAATTTGAATATTCGACCGATGATTGTCAAGGAACAGATATATTTTTGTACAAAAAAAGAAAAGATGCTTTACATAAATTTATAGAACTCCAAACACAAGAAAAGAAATTTTATGAAACTGAATATTCACATATTGAAGATTTTGAAGTTGATACAAATATTGATGATGAAAATGCTTACGAGTTTTGGTATAACACCACTTGTCGATCAAATTTTTACTTACATTCATTTTTAGATTTGAAAGTTAAGGAGGTTGAATAATGAAAAACACAAAAGAAATAAAACCTATTCTGTCTGCTATCTACTGCATCAATCAAGTTGCGAACAAAGATACGGACATAGAAAAGATATTACAATATGCTTTTAACAGAATTTTTGATTGCAATGTTAACCTTTTAACGCTTGCTTGCATTGGAAAAACAAAAGAAGAAATTATGCCCGAAATTAAGAAATTTTTAAGTGAAGAAACAAATTTGGAGTTGAATTTGAATGAATAAAAATAACAAATACGGCTATAAAGTTTGCTATCGTGAAGTTGGTAAAACAAAATTAAAAATTCACTTAATTTGTAATACTTTTAGCGGTGCAATTTGGAGTATTCAATACTACGAAACGCATCTGCAAGATGATAGAAAATCTGGCAAACTTATACCAAGTCCAAAGTGGTATGTGGTGCCAATAAAAACATTTTTCGAATACAAATGGCTTTGGCGAGACTGTCCGTTTTGAAACGGGCTTTTTATTATTAAAACAAAAAAAATAAAGGAGAAAAACAATGATAGAATTAAACTTAACTGCAAGTGGAAACGAGCAAACTTTGATAAAACAATATTTGGAAAATAATGCTAGCGAAAACCTTGCAGAGAAAATCAATAACGGCGTAAAAATTGTTAAAGATAACAAAATTTTAATAAGCAAAAAAGACTTAAATGGGTTTATGAAATTCGCAAATGAAGAAGCGAGAAAACTTGCTGAAACGGGAGCAAATTGTGCTTGCGTGCAAGACAATATTGTGTTCGGTTGGGCTATTCATTACTTTGAAGAAGATACGATTGAAGGAACGCTTTATAACGAAGATGGAACTGAACATAAACCTGCACCAAAAATTTCAACTGCACAAAAAGTTGAAGTTAAACAAGAGCCTAAAAAGGAAAACACACAAGCAAGTTTATTTGATTTTATGGACATCAAAACTGAAATAAAAGAAGAAACAAAATGCGAATGTGCGTGCGATTGCGAAGAAGATGAAAATTGGACCGAAGAAGAAATCAATGAAGTGATTGAGCAAGAAAAACAAGAAAATCAAAACAAAATTATTGATAGTGAAACGGGCGAAGTTGTTGAGCAAAAGACAAACAACTCTTCTTCAATAAACAAAGAGCATGCACAAATTCTTTACAACTTACTTGATGGCAAATTGGAGGTTAAATAATGGAAGAAAAAGATATCAAACCTATTCCCAAATACATACTAAAACTTATCAAACAAAAAGATAATCAATCCTATGAAAAGTATTCTGGCAAAACAAGATTTTATAGTTATTTTGCTAAAATCAAAAACGAATTACTGCAAATTACAGTTGCCGTTAAGAATAAAAACAAAACTTGGCACTGCAAACAAGTTGCAATTCATGGTATGCATAGCGACAAATGTTTAATCAAAGATATGGAATTCTTTTTTATGGGTGGCTATGTTGTTGGCTGGTACGAACAAGGCTTAACAAAATTCCCAAAG
>JAQUUD010000032.1 GCA_028694075.1 Clostridia bacterium | reverse complement strand
TCATTAAATCGTTTATTTGCGTGATGCTTAATTCCGCTTCCTGCGGTGTAAAAAATTTCTGTTCATTCTTATTATGTTTGCTAAAATCTATTTGAAACTTCTGAGCAAGTGTTTGATTTTTTTCAAATTCACTTAATTTATTGTAATAAAAGTTGCGGATACTAAATTTTTTCCTGCCCGAAATAATAGCATACTTTTCAAAAGCCTTAACAATGGGCTTGTTTTCTTTTCTATATGTTTCCACAAGTTTAAATAAATCAAATATATTTTGATTTTTCCAGTTGCTTTCGAGCCTTCTCATACTTTTTCTCCCAAAAGAATTGTTGCCTGCTTTAATATTGTTAATACAAAAAAAATTAAAAATCATTTTGCAAAAAAATAAAAAATTTATGTTTAATTGTTGATAAATAGAATATTTTCATTGTTTTTGTGTTGTTAATAAAAATGATTTCTTAAAAAATCATACATTGTAATAAATTACAATATATTAATATTGTTATGAAATATTTTTTATACTCAAAAAATTATGTTATATTGCAAATTGACACCGAACAAACAGACTTGCCAGCTGGCAAAGTTATTGAGTTGGCCGTCGGCAGTTTGGTTAATGTTTTTCCAACTGATAAAAATTGTTTGCCCTTTGCTTTTAAAGCAGAAAAACCAGATTTATTTAAAAATGATTTTATAAAAATTATTGAGTATCCCAAATTTTTAATGCTAGAACTTAATTCACCGTTAAATTTTACGCCTGTTTTTTTAAAAGGTAAAAATTTTAAAGAATATACGGTATGTTTAATCGGTAAACCCTATAAACTTATGATTGATTATAAATTCGAACATTTTGCTTTTGACTGCAAAGATGGGCTGAAAAATATTGAGTTTTCTGAAAAAAACAATGTGATTTTAATGCAAGCAGAATTGAATAATGATGACTACACGGTGTTTTTCCATAAAAAAAGCAAAATTTTTCAAGAATTTGTCGGCAATCTTACATTTTCAGAAAAAGAAAACAAAATAACAATTATAAAAGATAAGCACACTTTTTTCAGGCACGGCGAACTTCAAGTTTATGAGTTGCAAGATGAAAAAATTGTAGAGATTTCAACTGAACCTGTTTATTTAAATGGAAAGCCTGCTCAGACCGCACCCTTTCTCAATCATATTTGCTTTTTTCAAGCAGTTAAAGAAAAAGATTATGATTTGGCAAGGTTATATTTATCCGAAAAATTTTCACAGCAACTTTCCCCGCAATTATTTGAACAGTATTTTGGATATTTTGATGAAATCAAACCAATCCTTGATGATGGGGAGCACAAAATTGCCTTAATTGAAAATCTTTCGCCAAGGCATTCTTATGCCCGTGTTTTCAAAGTTAAAATATCATCAAACTTAATTGATGATATTGTTGAAGATTGAGTTTTTTATTTTTACTTTTATAATTAAAATTAATGAAACTTAACTCAAAAATTTTATTTTTTTAATAAACATAAAAATTGTTTATTTTTTTCTTAATATTTTCAATTTTTGGACTTATGTTTATCAATTTTTTTTATTTTAAATGATATTTTCTAATATCAAGAATTTAAATTAATTTTTCTATATTTTTTGGATATTAATTGGATATTAAGTTGATTATTATTAATATTAATATCCAACGCTTTGACAAATAAAGCCATTTTCATCAATCACAAATGATATTTTTTTATAACTTGTAACCGCTTCATCAGCACTTGTTATTAATGCAAATTCACCTGCCGTTATTTTTGTTAGGTCTTCAATTCGCACCATATTGCTTTGAACCTCATATTTTTTTATTTTTCCCTTAACACCGCTTTCAATAAGGAAATCATAAGCATTAATTCGTTCGCCAACGCTAACTTTATTAATTCTTATTATTATAATATCACCGTTAAGCAAATAACTTTCAAACACATAATAATTTCCAGCCGATTGAGTATACTTGGCAGTGAAATAGCCGGTTTCTTGGGAAAATTTAAATTCATACGAGCCCACAACCGTACCGCTTGAATTTGGCAAAGAGCCAGCAAAAACATATTCATATTGTTGACCAATTTGTTGTGCGCTTGACGCTATATAATCTCCGCTATATTTTTTAACTGTTTTTTGTGCATTTGAAAAGTCAATAACTTTGCTATAAACTGTAACTCCGATAGTATAAACTATTGCGATTTTATTTTGCGAATCGTATCGCTTAATTTTCACTCCGCCCTCATCAAGTTCATCAAGTTCCTGAACATCACTTATTGAGGGATAATAAAATTCAGTTCTTGCTAAAATTGAATATGTGCTGTTTGTTGAATTATAAGTTACATCAAAGGTTAAGGCATTCCCCCAAGTGCTGATTGTGTTATCAATCAAATCTTCACAATTGGTAGTATCATTTGAAATAATTGTTTCCGGTAAATATTCATTAATATGATCTCCAGACAGTTTTTTATAATAAGATTTTGTGCTCCCGCTCGTGACTTTTTCAAGCAAACGATAATCTTCAATGTTTAAGTCTGTAAGGCAATAATATCCAGTTTCATTGTTTATCGCAGGATTATCATTTAAATAAAAGTCCAACACCGGAGCAACCATATATATCTTATTGCTTAAATTTTGAATTAAAGCCGTTGATGAAGAATATACTTCTTGCTGGTCAGATGTCAAATTAGTTTCAAAATTTTCATTATCCAAACAATCCTCTTGAACAAAATCAATAAAATTGCTTTTCTGTCTGTGAATATAATTATAAAAATCTAAAACTTCCAAATCTGTTACTATTGTTTGAAAACTTAATGTCCTAAGACCTGAACAACCTGAAAGTGTAAGCACAGAGCAAAGTAATGCAATTAAACAAATTAATGCAAATTTTCTTGCTTTCCTGAATTTATTAAATACATTTAATTTTTCTTTCATACTAAATCTTTACTCCTATGTTTTTGATTTTAGTCTTTTTAACAACTTGTTAAGTTCGTTTATATCAGTAAGTCCACATAAATAAATTTAATTATGTTATATAAATTATTTTTTCTCGTTTTTTGCTTTTTTAGCCAGTTTTTCAATATCTTTAACCAAATTCGGCGAATTTCTTGAAATATCTTTAAGCACCGACTTGCATAAGCCAACAAGTGGTTCATTATTATAATCTTCAACTAAGATATCATAATACATTTCACAAATCAATTTAAAAATCTCGCTTTTTATATAAAACGGAATTTTTTCTCTAGTCATAATCCTATTTATTTCTTCAACAGTTAAAGGCGTAAATTTATCAATTCGGTTTTTATTTATTTCAATTATTAATCTGTCAAGTTCTTTTTCCACCAGCGTAATATTATCAAAAAAAGAAATTACATAAAGCACAGCATATGCAGTTACAAAATCTTTTTTCATTTCATAATAAGCAGACAACTTATGCAAGAAGATTTTCAAGTCGCCGGTGTTATAACAAACATTATACGCTTTAAAAAGATATTTTTTAAATTTTTCAGCATTAGCCTTTTTATAAATATCAGCAAGGATAATGTTGGCGTCAAACGAAACCGGATTGAATTTTAGAATTTCATTTGCAATTTTTTCGCTTTCTTTAAAATTTTCCAAAGACAACATAATTTGTGCCTTTATTTTCAAATATGTGTTTCTAGGTGATATCGCCCAGTTAAGTTTTTCTGTTATAGGATTTAAAACCAACTGCCAAAGTATGCTTGCTTCAAAAAAGTTGCTTAAATAATAAATCTTTTCGCCTTTTTCATCAACCGGCGGACAAGGCTCAGTGCTGTCCAAAACTTCAATAAGTTCCAAAGCCTGCTCATATTGCTTTTGATATATCATTCCATCAACTTTATCTAAAAGCCTTATCGGATTGATTATTTCAGATTCATTCAAACCGTTTTCAAGCAATATTTCATATAATTTTCGCCCAAGTTTTATAATATCCTCATCACGATTCTTTTTGCTTCTTAAATTCTGAATTGAAGAAATTAAAAGTTTTTTATCCATGTTTTCGTGACCAGTGAGTTTGCTAAGAATAACTTTTGCTTCGCCTTCGGCAGTTTTTTTCATATTTTTTTCTCCGCTAGAATTTTAACATATTTGTTTTTTAATCTCAATCAATTTTAAATCATTTTTTTTATTTGAAGCTTATTTTAATTTTATATTTTGAGTTTAACATTTTTTCATATTAATTTATTTATTTTGAGATTGTTTTATCCCGTATTATATTTCCTTTTTTATTTGAAATTTATTTTCAATCTAAAATTTTAATTTTATTACAAATTTCATCTAAGTTATAATTTTGAGCATCTCTTGTTGGACACAATCGAAGTTTATCACCGTTTTTTCTTGGGATAATGTGAAAATGAAGATGGATAACACTTTGTTCGGCACTTTGCCCATTGCAATTTAAAATGCTAACGCCGTCAAAACCACAGTTTTTGACCAAATGCTTAGAAATTTTTTGAACAACTTTCATTATAATATTTAATTCTTTAATCGGCACATCAAAAATATTTTCATAATGTTTTTTTGGAATAACCAAGATATGCCCGTAATAATCTTTTGCAATATCCAAAAAAGCAAAGCAACTTTCATCTTCATAAATTTTATAACAAGGCACTTCGTCTTTTATTATTTTGCAAAAAATACAATCTTTGTTTTCCATTTTTATTAACACTCCTTGATGCAAATTAATATTGTTTCGATTTATTAAAATTTTGATATTTGAAAAATTAATTATGACTTAATAATACTTTTAATCATTTCTAATAATCATTTCTAATATTATTTTACCATTTTTTTATGGTGATTTACAACTTGATTGAAGAAATATTCGGTTTAATAATTATTATTTGATTATTTTATATAATTATCAATTTATAAAATCAACATTGACAAATTTTAAACAATATATATAATTATATAAGTAATAAAAAAATAAGAGAGTTTATGAAAAAATTTTTAATTTTATGTATTGTTGTAATTTGCGCGTTATTTGTTGGCTTAACAACTTATTATTTTCTCGCAACTAATGAAAAACTTGAATTGGTTATTGCCGAAACCGAAATAATAAAATTAAATCAAGGCGAAACTTTTGAATTAAGTTCGCTTATAACTCAAAAAAATAAATCTGTAAAAGTGCCGGCTGAAATTTATTTATCAAATGACCATGTATTATCTTATGATGAAAACACAGGGATTTTTAGTGCGGAGAGAGCAGGCTCAACAACAATCATCATAAGCCCTGAAGACACAAATTTTGGACCATATACCTTTTCTGCCAATGTTGGCAATGGCGAAACAACGAGCAGTCCGTTTTACATAAAAAACCAAAGTCAATTATCCAGTATTGGTGCAAGCGGTTCATATTGGACGCTTGACAAAAATTATGAACTCACAAGTGATATATATTTAACTGGGATTGCGTGGAACCCAATCGGACAATATAGCGGATTTACGGGAACTTTTAACGGCAACAATCACACGGTTTATGGGCTGACAATTAATTCCAGTTATTCAAATTATGCGGGTTTGTTTTCAATAATCGGTCAAGACGGTTTTGTTAAAAATGTTAAAATTTCACAGGCGGATATTTCAGGCTCATTTTCATATGCGGGAGCAATTTCCGGTGTGAATAACGGCACAATCGCCTTATGTGAAGTTATTAATTCATCAATAAAAAACACTTCTTCAAGCGGACTAACTGGCGGTATAACCGGTTTCAATCAATTAACCACAAATGGCGGATATTACAATTCTAGAGCAAGAGTTGAGTTGTGTCAGGCTATTAACTTAAAAATTTCTTCTTCCAAAATTGCCGGCGGGATTGTTGGAAAAAATTATGGAAGCATAATTCAAAATAATTGCTCCGTTATTACAAATTATACCGCAAACAGCACTTCGTCAATATTTGGCGGAATTGCAGGCGAAAATCACGCATACAAGAGTGGCGGAAATTATTATAACAACATTATAAAAAATTGTTATGCAATTTTTCCATCTTTGGAAAACAAAGGCAATATTGGCGAAATTGCGGGCTTTGATTATGATTACATAAATTATAACACAAACACTTATGAACGAAATTATTATGTTTCATCTAACTCAAATCTCAAAGCCATTGCTTCCGCTTATGATAACGGCAGTTCATATACATACAATTTCACTTCTTCTAAATTCACCAGCCGGACTTTAAGCGAAATGAACAATCAATCTTCATATATCGACTGGGATTTTTACACAATTTGGGAAGTGAACGGCTCTTATGCCAAAATCAACTTTGACTCTGAATATGAATTTTCGGAAGATTATTTTGATTATTATTATAACGACGGCGGTGGCGAAAGCATAAGTTCGCTCACCGAACTTCAAAATATCCTTAACGAAATGCGACAAAATCCAAGCGGAAACTTATCTTATGTTATCACTTCAAGTTTAATTTTAGATTTAAATGGGAGTTCATGGATACCAATCGGCACGGCATCAAGCCCGTTTAACGGTCAACTGACGACGCAGGGCGATGTTAAATTAACTATTAGAAATTTGCGTGTGAACAATTATGAATACTCTGGCTTTTTCGGATTTATTGATTCGGGGGCTCTCATTAAAGGTTTGCAGTTTGAAAATGCAGTCATTGGTTCTCAAACGGGTTATGCTTCTGGTATTATAAGCGGTTATGCAGGCTATAACTCGTCAATTTCTGACTGTTTGGTGTCGTGCGTGAATATAACAAGCCGTGGCTCAGTCGGCGGTGCGGTTGGCTTAAACTGCGGAACAATCAGAAATGTTACAGTAAACGGCTTTTCAACCAACAACTTAATCAAAGCAGTGTCGTCCAATTCTAAAATTGGTGGAATTGCGGGCAACAATCAAGGAACAATAAGAAACTGCAAGACAACCAGCATCAGACTTGAAGCAAGCAACAACGCCCAAGTTTATGCGGGCGGAATTGCAGGCGAAAACAGTGGAACAATAACGGAAAGCGGAGTTAAAACTTTAACGGTTTTAGAAACCTCAACAACAGAAACAATAGCCGGCGGAATTGTTGGCTATAATCGAAAAGATATAAATAAATCATATGCCTCAGCAGTTTCAATAACAATTTCCAACTTAAACTATTTAAATCGAGCGGGAGGATTGGTTGGAATTAATGCTCACGGTAGCAATTTAAAAACTTCAATTTGGACAGGCGGGAGCATAAATGGATATACAGTTGGCGGACTTTGTGCAGATAACTATGGCAATGTAAGCGAATGTGGTGCGGGCAATGAACAATATGGCATAGGCAATTTAAACGGAGTTTATGCCGGCGGACTTCTTTATAGCAATCACGCCAACGCAAAATGCTCAAACAGTTATGTTTTGGCAAATATTAACGGCACATCGAATTCAGGTGGAATTGCAGGAATGTCTTATTTAATTAGCAGTGGCTCAGAAATAAAAAATTGTTTGAGCGGGGCTATTTTATCTGGAAGTTGCGAAAAGTTTGCCGAAACACGAACCGAGTTTAAAAATGTGTGGTATAATTTCCTTAGCGGGTTAACCGGTGGCAACAGTGGGAATATATCTGAGTGCGTGATTGTAAATTCAAGCAATGCTATTGTTCAGGGTTATGCGCTTTTGTTTGACCAAATTGAAAATCCGCTTTTAAATAAGTATGCAATGATTTTCACCGAAACGGAAGCAAAGGGCTCAGCAAATTATACTTGCTACACAAATTATGGTTTTTCAGAAAATATTTGGAATTTTAATTATGCAAATTCGCATTATCCAACGCTTAAGAATTCGCCTGTGATTTATTAAAATATTATTCTAAATTCATTTTATAACTTTAATTTTTGCTAGTTAACAAAATGATTTAGCATTTTTAATTAATAATTACAAATCAAAAATCAGTAGATAAAAAAATATAAAAATGTTAAGATATTTTTATTAATATCTTTTAAAATCGGTTTAAATTTAATCAATTTACATTTATAAGAAAAAGGAGTTTTTATGCTTAATGAAAATCAAATAAAAATTGAAGTTGCTTATTTAAATATGGTCCAAGATACAATTGATGAAATGCTTGAAACTATGGAAAAGGCTGTTTCAAAATGCGATGATTTTGTAAGAGAATTGTCTTTAAATATGGCAAATTCTTTTTATGAAATGGACGATGAGGAAGTTGCAGTTCAACATAATATTATTGAAAAATTTCACCAAGACTTTGATGCTCTTAAACAAAAACAATTTGTTATTCAAAAACAGGCATTAAGCCCTTACTTCGGAAGAATTGATTTTGTTGCTGATGATGAAAAAACAGCACAAAATTATTACATTGGGATTGCCACTATTTTGAAAAAAAATCAAACATTTCCGCTTGCATTGGACTGGCGCGCCCCTTTTTGTTCTTTGTATTATGACTTTTCGCTGGGGCGCGCAGGATATACTTCTCCCGAAGGGCAGATTAATGGTGAAATATCATTAAAAAGACAATATAAAACATTAAAACGGGAACTTGTTTATGCTTTTGACAGCAGTTTGACAATCGGTGATGATATTTTGAAAGAGGTGCTTGGAAATAACAGCACTGACAAAATGAAAACAATTGTTGCCACAATTCAAGCAGAGCAAAACAAAATTATAAGAAACGACGAAAACATTAATTTAATTGTTCAAGGAGTTGCGGGCAGTGGTAAAACATCAATTGCACTTCACAGAGTGGCATATTTGATTTATAAAAACAAAATTTCTTCGAACGATATTTTAATTATATCGCCGAGCAGTTTGTTTTCTGATTACATCAACAATGTGCTTCCTGAGTTAGGGGAGCAAAACACTCCTAAAACAACCCTTGATGAAATTGCAAAAAAAGAACTGACTGGGTTTGTTGAATTTGAAAACAAAAACGAAATGATTGAAGATTTATTGAAAGGTAAAATTGAGCGTGCAAAAGAAATTGCTTATAAGTCAAGTTTTGAATTTTATAATAAATTAAAAGATTTTTTTACGCAATATTTAAATGCAAGTTTTCACGCAAAAGATATTGTTGTTGGAACAGATGTTTTTAAAGCAGATGAAATAAATAAACTTTATAACGAAAAATATGCCAAGAAAATGCCGTCTATAAGAATTGAATGGATAACTGATTATTTGCTGGACAAACTTGATATTGCGAAACAAGATGAAAAAAATGTTTTTGCAAGAATAAAAAAAGTTCTTCTTGGTATGTTTGAAAACTCTGACATAAAAGGTCTTTATAAAGAATTTTTGAACAGTTTAAATTTGGATTTAAGGGAATATTTAACCGCTTCAGGTAATTTAAAAATCGGGTTCGAAGATGTTCCGGCAATTTTGTTCATTAAAAATTATTTAATCGGAATTGAAACAGAAGAGCATTTTAAACATGTTGTTATTGATGAAATGCAAGATTATTCGCCGGTTGTTTATCATTTGTTTAATATAATTTTTCCTTGCAAAAAAACAATACTCGGGGATATTTATCAAAGTTTTGAAAAAGATTTAGACGAAAAATATTTGCAAGATTTGAAAAATTTGATTGGCGGGGAATTGTTGCAAATTAACAAAGCATATCGGTCAACCGTTGAAATAACTGAGTTCAACAATGATTTAATAGGGTTAAAAAACATAAAAAATTTTGATAGACACGGGGAAAGCGTTCGTGTGTATGATGAAAAATCAAACTTTTTTAAAATACTTTCCAGCGAGATTGAGTTGTTGTCAAAAAAATATGATAAGATTGCAATAATAACCGCAAGCACAGAGCAAAGCGAGATTTTATATTCAAATTTAAGTAAAGGTTTCGATGTGCAATTGATTGATAATAACAGTGGCAAGGCAAGCGGAAAACTTAACTTATTGCCTTGCATCTTTGCTAAAGGGCTTGAGTATGATGCCGTCATTTATGTAAGAAATAAAATTTTTGACGAAAATATAAATAAAAAAATTACATATATTGCCTGCACCAGAGCACTTCACGAACTTGTTGTTTTGTAAAAATTTAATTAATTTCATTTATCTTAAATTACAAAAGGATACACTATAAAAATGGAAATTTTTCACAAACCGATTATGTTAAAGGAAATAACAGACGCATTAACTTTAAAGCCTTCCGATATTTTTGTTGATTGCACATTAGGCGGAGCAGGACATTCAGTTGAGATTATTAAGCATATACCAAACGGCAGATTAATTGGAATCGACAAAGATGAAGAAGCTTTGAAGTTCGCAGGCGTGCAATTGAAAAATTTTTCAAATGTAACACTGGTCAAAAGCGACTTCAAGAATTTTGAGAGTGTGCTTGATAATTTAAATATTGAAAAAGTTGATGGCTTTTTGCTGGATTTGGGAGTTAGTTCACATCAAATTGACACAGCAGAGCGTGGTTTTTCATTTCGCTTTGATGGTCCGCTTGATATGAGAATGGATAAAAACCAAGAATTAACTGCATTTGATGTTGTAAACACCTATAGCAAACAAGACCTTATTAAAATTCTTAAAATTTATGGCGAAGAGCAGTTTGCTAATTTGATTGTAAATAATATAGTAAAACATCGTCAAACCGCATTAATAAAAACAACAAAAGAATTAAATTTTATTATCGAACAGTGTTTGCCTAAAAGAATTGTTTATAAAAGTGGCGGGGCGGGAAAGAAAACTTTTCAAGCATTGCGTATTGAAGTAAATCAGGAACTTGCAGGGCTGGAAAAATCGCTTAATAAAATGATTGGAAGATTAAACTTGGGCGGAAGAATTTTTGTTATGTCTTTTCATTCTTTGGAAGACCGCATTGTAAAAACAGTTTTCAAGTTTAATGCATCAGGTTGCATTTGCCCGCCCGGCACTCCTGTTTGCATTTGCGGTCACAAGCCAAAACTCAAGTTAATAAACCGCAAGCCAATAACCGCATCACAAGAAGAACAAACAACGAACCCACGCTCCACCAGCGCAAAACTTAGAATTGCTGAAAAAATTTAATGTTTTTAATTTAAATATTTTATTTTATTATTTCAAAAATATCATTAATACTAATTAATAATATTTCTTTTATTTTTTAAATTCCTTTTAATTTATTTTATTAATTTATTTTTTAATTAATAATGTTTATTTTAAACTTTTTTAATTGATATAATATTAACAAATTTTTTTTGATTGTCATATAAATTTTTGATGGAAAATAATGTAAGCAATCAAAATGCGTTGTTTAGAAAAAACTTTTTTAATCGTTTTAATTCAAAACAAACGCCCAAAAGTCTTGCTGAAAATTTAAAAAAATATAACGATTCTCCTCCGCTAGATGAAAATGTGTTAAAAGAAATGGCAAGTGCTTATTCAACCGTTTTAAGCAAATACGGTTATACCGTTCAGCCTGATAATAACTTTCAACCGCATTTATTTGCTCACCCAAACAATCAAAACAACAATCAAACAACCGAACTGCAAAGCAATGTTGCACCAAATCAAGCAAAAGCAAATATAACCAGCGAGCAACCTTTGACAAATCAAATTTTTGATAATAATCTTGATTACTTGAACGCAAATTTATTAAATGGCACAACATTTCCTGATTACACAAACGGTCAGTTGCAAATAACAAACAATCTTTTGACTGAAATACTCAATGAACTTAGAATAATAACTTGTATGATTGAATGCAATCGCAGAAGACGATTATCTTGAAAACTATTAAATTTTTATTTACAATATCAAACTTTAAACTTTATTAACTTTAAACCTAATTATTAAAAATTTCAAATTAAATAAAATAAATAAATTAAAAAACCTAATTAATTGTAAAAAAATTAGGTTTATTTTATTATTTTTTAAATTATTGCAATTTTTTATTATTAATATTTTGAAAGTAAATTTTAAATATTCAAACATTTTTATTCAATAATTTAAAAACAATGCTTTATTAAATTAAAAATTTAAATCAAAATTTAAAATATATATCATTCACTTCTAGATACGAAAATTGCAAGCACAAATCTTAATAGATATAAAATTGAAATGATTAACGCTGCCACATATGTTTGTGCCGCTGCATCTAAAACAACTTTTGCGCCCTTGACTTCTGTGGTGTCCAAAACTCCGCCGTCAACTAAATTTGTCAATGCTCTTTTTGAAGCATTAAACTCAACCGGCAATGTAACCAGCGAAAAGATAACCGAAACGCCAAAAAATATTACTCCCGCCCAGAGAAAAATTTCGCCCATTGCAAAGTAAGAAAAGGCGGAAAGCAGTATGCCAATAATTATAAACGGCCATAAAACTTTTGAACAAACATTACTGATTGCCCCCAAAACGTTTCGCGTTTTCAGCGGAGCATAATTTTCTGCGTGCTGAATTGCGTGACCGGCTTCGTGAGCAGCCACACCAAGCGCACTTATTGATGTTGAATTATAAACGCTGTCCGACAAACTTAGCACTTTCGTTTTCGGATTATAATTGTCTGTCATTTCTCCGCCAATGCGAGTTATTGCAACATCGGTTACTCCAGCATTTGTTAAAAGCCTTTTGCACGCTTCTTGTGCGGTTAAACCTTTTGAACTTAATGTTTTGCTATAAGTTCGGAACGCTCTTGAAACCCTTGTCTGAACAACAATTGCGTAAATCAAGCCGGGCAATAGCAAAATCCCCATTAAATAATAAGTTAAATAAAACATCTTTTCTCCTATTTTCGTTTTTAAATCTTTTTCAATTTATGAAAATTGTTTTTCTAATGTGCAAATAAACAACTTTATTATCATTTTATAAAATCAATTATATCAAACAATTAAACTAAATGCAACTTTCATTAAACATCTTATATTAATATATATTTTTATTTTTTGCAAATTATAATTGTAATTTTTTATTTTGCGAAATATAAACGTCTACGCAACTAAGCAACGAACCCGAGAAAACGCAAGAGGCGCACTAAATAACCACCCAAATTTTTCCAAGCATTATCAACACCCGAACAAACGCCCAAGTACTCACCCAAATACACATAAAGCAACCAAACACATTCAAATAAATGCTTTTAATCCAGCAATATCATTTATTCAACGACAACTCTAAAAAAATCTTCTAAAAAAACTTTGTGTTGCGGGTGAGTCCCGTCCAAGCAAAAAGCGCTCTGAAAAAATCGCCTATATATGTTTTTCTTGCAGACTTCAAAAATTTTTTAACAAGCAAAATTTCATTATCGGGAATTATCCTAAACTGCTTTAACAAATCGACCGCTCTGTCAGAAGCATCTTTTTCAAGTTTAATCGTAACAAATTTTAAAATTATTGCCAAGATGAATGAAATGATAATAAACCCTAAGCAAATCAAACTATATTCCAAAAGCCCAACAACCGCAAGATAAATTGCCAAAAAGAAAATTGGATAATTTAAAAAACCTAAAAACTTAACAAATCTTGAAAGAGCAAAATTGTTAATGAGCCGTTTCGAATTTTCGAAATGTTGTTTAGCGTGCCCAAGTTCGTGGGCAACAATTGCTATGCCAGCAATGCTTTTGCTCTCGGCAATCTCACTTGATAAGTTCAAAATCGCTCCGCCTGTTATATAACTGCCGTGCGACAAATCATCTTTGTCATTATTTATTTTTATATCCAGCATTCCACTGAAAATTATATTATTAAAAAACACTGCAAGGTCATATGCTGAGCCGTTATAACTTGCGCTGACCTTTTTCATTTTCTCAAACTGATAAACGAAAGAATCATAAGAATAATTTGCAATAATAACAGCGATTAAAACAAACACAACAACAAAAGCGATTATAATATAAATATAATATTCTTGCAAGAACTCAAATAAATCCATAAATGATATTCTATATTAAAACAAAGTTTTTAGCAAATATAAATCTGAAAAATTTTATGTTTGGTTAATTTTATGATTTATGTTTTATATTATCGTTATTTTCAATTAATAAAAGTCCAGCCAAACACCTACCTTTGCTTTTGTCAATTTGCCCATTTGTCTGTTGACTTATCCGTATGACTCCATTAGGCTTGTCCGTTCGACTTGTTGCTTTGTCCATTTGATTATTTGTTTGTCCATTCAACTCCATTAAACTTGTCCGTTGGACTTATTTGGTTTGTCCGTTTGACCGGTTTGTTGACCGCTCGCCCTACTTCGCCCGCTCGCTTTGCCCGGTCGACTTCGTTAAAATCGCCCATTGGACTAAGTTGTTCCGCTCATTTGATATTGATTTGTCCGTTTGACTGTCGACTCGCCCGTTTGATTATCGACTTGCCCGCTCGCCCTGCTTCGTTTCACTCCGCCCGCTCGCTTTGTTCGTTTGACTCATTCGAAATGTCCGTTTGACTTATTGGAAATGCCCGTTTGACTCCGTTAGATTTGCCCGTTTGATTTATAAACTTGCCCGTTTGACT
>JAQUUD010000031.1 GCA_028694075.1 Clostridia bacterium | reverse complement strand
TTAAGACCGGCGGAAAGCAATATGAAGTCCGAGTCGGAGATACGTTAAAAGTTGAAAAACTTGAAACAAATATTGGCGACAAAGTGGTTTTTGATGCTCTTTTTGTTAGCGATGGCGAAGGCAAAATTAGTATAGGTAAAGACGCAAATAAGGTTAAAGTTAATACCGAAGTTTTTAGTCACGGCAAAGCTGAAAAGATTTTGGTTTATAAATATAGACCAAAAAAACGCACAAGAAGAAAATATGGTCATAGACAACCGTTTACAGAATTAAAAATTATCGAAATTAAATAACTAAAAAATGTTTAAAATAATTATAAAATAATTCTAAAGAATTTATAAATAATTTAAATAATAAAAAAATTAAAAAAAATCAAATAAAAAATAATAAAATAAGATAAAAATGACTGTTGTTAAAATTTTTAAGAAAAATAATAATATAATAAGTTTGGAACTAACTGGGCATACCGGTTATGCGGAAAATGGAAAAGACATTGTTTGCAGTTCCGTTTCTTCAATTGTCGGCTCTTGCTTGCTTGGGTTAAATCAAGTTGTGAAAATCAAAGCGGAGCATAAACAAAATGAAAAAAAAGGTTACTTTTCTTTGAGGATAAACGAAAATATATCGGCAAATCAAATGGAAAAAGCACAGATTTTGCTCCAAACCGCAGTGCTAAGTTTAATGGAACTTGCGGAAAGTTATAGAAATTTTATTACAGTTCAGTTTACAGGAGGTAGCAATGAAATATATTAATATTCAGCTCTTCGCACATAAAAAAGGTGGCGGAAGCAGTGGTAACGGTAGAGATAGCGCAGGAAGAAGATTGGGCGTTAAAGCCGCCGCAGGACAAATTGTTTCAGCAGGCTCAATTATTTTGCGTCAGCGTGGAACAAGAATATACCCGGGAATAAATGTTGGCATTGGTAAAGATCACACTTTATTTGCTTTAATTAATGGCAGTGTCAAATTTGAACAAAAAGCCGGCAAGAAAGTAGCAAGCATTTACGCAGTCGCATAGCCAGTTAAAAAAATAATCATTAAAATAAATAAAAATGTTTAATTAAGCAAATAATTAAATAATAAAAATAAATAATAAATAATATTAATTTAAAATATTTAATTAAAATATTTAATTAAAAAATATTTTTTACTGTAAATAATTTGCATTATATTTACATTATGATATAATTTAATTAATGAAAAGATGTAACAGTTTTAATATAAATAAAAAAGAAATTGATTTTGTCCAGACTTTAATGTGTGGACAAATTTTTTCATATAAGCAGTTTGAAAATAAAATTTTAGTTTTATCCGGAGATAAACAAGCAGAAGTTTTTGAGTTTGAAAATTTTTATAAAATTACAACTGATGATATTGAGTATTTTAAAAATTTTTTCGATTTGAAAAACGATTATGAAAAAATCAAACAAAAACTGATTTTGCAGGGTGGGGAAATTCTTGCAAAGGCGATTGAGTTTGGAAGAGGCATAAGAATTTTAAAACAAGATTTGCTGGAAGTGATTGTTTCTTTTGTGTTTTCGGCAAACAATAATATCAAAAGAATAACCGCAAGTTTGTTTGAGTTAAGAAATAAATATGGCACAAAGTTAAATGATAATTTTTCAGCATTTCCGACATTAAAGCAATTAGGAAAAATAAATGAAATTGAATTTAAAAAACTTGGCGCAGGTTATCGTTCCGCTCAGTTAGTCAAGTTAATAACACAGTTAGAGGAACTTGAACTAAAAAATCTTGAAAAACTTGATACAGAAGAATTAAGAAAAAAATTGATTAGTTTAAGTGGAATTGGACCAAAAGTTGCAGATTGCATACTGCTTTTTGGTTTTGCCCGAATAGATGTATTTCCTGTGGATACTTGGATAAAAAAAGTCTTTAATTTATATTATGGCAAAAGCGATAATATAAATCAAATAAGAAAAATTTTAATTGATAAATTTGGAGAATTGTCGGGATATGCCCAGCAATATTTGTTTTATTATCAAAGAAGTTGTTTAAAAGTATAAAGTTGCATTTAAGTTGATTTTGTCGAGTATGGTCGAAAAATAAATTTTGTACTTTTCAAGAAATTCGAAAATAGAATTCGCCAGCGGAATAAAATTTTAGCGATGCTAAAATTTTTGCCGAAGCACTTTTGTGCTTCGGCCCTTAAAAAAGTCAAAGCTTTTTTTAAGTTTCCGCTGGCGTTATTGTTTGAATAAAGCAGACTTGTTTTTTTATTGTTTGAATAGTCCTCCTCTTGTTAATAATAATTAATTTGTAAATAAATCCGTTTGGTTATGTCCAAACGATTTTATGGTAGGTAAGTCAGTGATACAATCAGATTTTTTTGTCCGTCTAATGCGGAAAATTAAAAATATTGTGTTAATATATTTTTAGATATTAAAAATTTTCTATATTGTATTGACATTGCAATGTAAAAATATTATTATGATGTAGAACATATGTTTGATAATTGTTTTTTAGAAATACAATTTGTACAAAAACACCAACAAATTGAATAATATTATACAAATATATGTTATATAATGTCTAAATTTGTTGACAGATGTCGAACGAATTATGATAATTACTTACGGAGGGGTGAATTAATGAATTTTAAAAATATGATTAAAACAATTTTTTCTGTATATAGATTTTTGGATAAAATTGCTTATTCGATTGATAAAATAGTTGAAACAAGGGCACTAAATGCCTGTTATATGTATTTGGATAACACTGCCTTTAATGATGTTGTTAATGTGTCGAATGATATTATGGAACTAACTCAGCGAAAAATTACACTAATAAATTTGAAAGTTTTGGCAACTTCAATGATAAAGAATTTAGATAAAAATTATGCAAGATTGATTATTATGAAATACATAGAAAATAAACCGTATGCTGAAATTGGAAAGTTATTAAACATAAGTGAAAGGACAGTTACGCGTTGGCATAGCAATGCAGTTGTCAGTAGTTATTTTTATCTTGAAAATCAAGGTTATACTTTAATCAAATTGCTGGAAATGCTGAAAAAAGAAAGATGGATATTGCAAACATTTTATTCTTTTTCACAAAACAAGGAAAATCAAGATACTGAAAATGCTAATATGATTAAGCATGCATGCAAGGAGTATAAAAAAGTGTTATGCAAATGAAAATTTTAACTTGAATATAGGATAAAGTTAAAATTTTTAACTATTATGTTAGGTTTTAATTGCTCATAAATCACAATTATTTTTAAATTAATAAAATGATTTAATAAAGAGAAGGGATAAATTAAGTAATTTGTCTATAAAAGAATTTGTTATTTAGTCAATTAAACTTTAAAATTTTTGGCTTTAATTTATTCGTCATATTCATAATATTCACTCTTTTTAAGGCGTTTCATTTTCTTTTTTGGATTTGGTCCGTTGTCAACAATCAATTTTGTTGGTTTGAAAAGCAAATAAATTATGAATAAACAGGGTAAACACGCACAAATTATTATAATTATTTTTAATTCCTCACTTAATTTTATTTCATTGTCGGCAGGAGGTACATCAGTTTCAGTTGGAAATAACTCGCCTTGAAACTCTGGAAGATTTTCTTCATTTTCGGGAATTGTTGAAAGACCAAAACATAATGCTGAATATAAATAACCTTGATAATAAACACTGCTCCCAACAGAATATTTGCAGTAATACCAAATATTGCCAAGCGTTGGCACCATAATTTCCCCAACGGCTTTTCCGTAATAAGTTAAATCTTCTTCTAAAAAAGGCACGGTTATAATAATGTTTTCTTGTGTTAAAACACTGGGGGAACTTCTTAATTCTAAACCGTTTGGTGCAAATGTTTTGATTGTTGCTTGTGCATATGGCGAAGTAGGCGTCCCTGTAACTGGCATAACATCGGCCTTTTTAATATACCCTGAAATGTCCAAATATTTTGCTTTGTAAAACAAATTTTGGGCATCACCAGCATTATCTGAAAGAAGCACAAAATAACTTCTTGGAACGCAAAAAAGTTTATAAAAATCATTATTCACAGGTTGGGAATAAATATAAACATTTTCACTTATTATTTTTGCATAAACATTTTGATTGGCAAATGCCGTAACAGGCACAGCATTAATCGAAGTTGTTTTAATTGCTTTAACAGGCAAAGACTCATATAAACAATTTTTTATTTCGGTATAATGCTTTGTTCCTTGCGAAAAATTATAAGTTGCTGAGATAATCGAAGTTAATGAAAAAATAATAAATATAAGATTATAAATTGAATATAACCGATGCGAATTATATTGAAAAGATTTTTATTTTTCATTAATAAAATCTTAGCATAAAAAATTTTTTCATAAACAACTAATTATGAAATTTTTTAGCAAAAAATGAAAATCTTTAATTATTAGGAGTTTGAAAATTGATAAATGCGTAAAATTATTCAGACAATTAACAAAATTGACCAAATTTTGATTGAAAGGCAGGAAAATAATTGGCTTTCAAAATATAATACCAAAGAGCCAATCCATAAAAAACAAATTGAGTTCCATAAATGCAATAAACGCAACCGCTGGGTGTTCGGCGGGAACAGAAGCGGAAAGACAGAATGCGGAGCAGTTGAAGCAGTGTGGCTCTCTCGTGGAATTCACCCCTTTAAGAACAACAAAAAAAACTTATCGGGTTGGGTTGTTTCGCTTTCCCGTCAAGTGCAAAGAGATGTTGCTCAAAGCAAAATAATGAAATATTTAAACTTATCGTGGCTGGAAGAAATTGTTATGTTGGAAGGCAGAAAAGGTAGTGCAGAATATGGAATTATTGATTATTTGCTGGTTAAAAATATTTTTGGAGGATTGAGCAAAATTGCATTTAAGTCTTGCGACCAAGGCAGAGAAAAGTTTCAAGGCACATCGCTAGATTTTGTTTGGTTTGACGAAGAACCGCCCGAAGATATATACAAAGAGTGCCGAATGAGAATTCTTGACAGTAAAGGCGAGATTTTTGGAACAATGACACCGCTTAAAGGTTTAACTTGGGTTTATGACGAAATATATTTGAATCAAAATAATAACAGTGAAGTATGGTCTGTTTTTATGGAATGGGCAGATAATCCGTATTTAGATAAAAATGAACTCGAGCATTTGAACAACACATTATCCGGCGATGAATTGGAAAGTAGGCGGTTCGGGCATTTTATACATAGCGGTGGAATGGTTTATAATGAATTTGATTTGAACACGCACATCATTGAACCATTTAATGTCCCACCAGAGTGGTATGACAACATTTCAATTGACCCGGGGCTTAGCAATCCGCTTTCGGCACATTGGTATGCCGAAGATTTTGATGGAAATATATATGTAATTGCAGAGCATTATGAAGCAAAACAAACAGTGGCATATCATTCAATAAAAATCAAAGAAATTTGTTTAATTCTTAACTGGTTTGTTGCATCAAATGGAATGATATCAGCACTTATTGACAGTGCATCAAATCAAAGAACACTTGCATCAGAAAAATCAGTCAGTGAACTTTTTTATGATAATGGAATTTTGGTTAATACAAAGGTCAATAAAGACTTATTTTCAGGAATAAACAGAGTTAAATGGTATTTAAAAGATGCAAAAGGAAAACCAAGACTTTTTATTTTCAAAAATTGCGTTAATTTGATTAGGGAAATAAAAAGTTATTCGTGGGGAAACGGCGAAGTTCCGTTGAAAAAAGATGACCACGCACTTGATGAATTAAGATATTATTTAATGTCAAAATCGGGAGGCATTACGGTTAACAGCAAGCCGAAGTCAGAAATATTAAAAAACAAAGAAAAATTAGCACGAAGAATAAATAGAATTTAGGGATTTTGTTGGATATAAAAAAACACAGCCTTAAACATAGTATTGACAAATTGTCAAAACAATGTACAATTATTTACACAAATTAGTAAAAAATTTATAAAACCAGTGCTTGATAAATCTTTTATTTGATTATGAGTTCCAAAAGAAAAAACTGGTTAGGAAGGAGATTAATTTGGCTGGTTCTGTTAAGCGTATAAAAATATCTTCATTAAACACCAAAGAATTTCAGGAAACTTATGACAAAATTGCTAAAACTGTACTTAATTTTGAAGAAATTGAGGAGGACGAATATAAAAATTTAATTTTTAATTATATTGCGTGTGTGGCAACAGAATATAATTTTGAACACATTTTTTGTGAAATTGATTATAATAGTTCTTTCGAAGTTTGTGTGATATTAAAAGATAAAGTACTAAAATATTCTTCTGATTTGTTAATAAAACCAAAAAATATTCAAGACTTTATTTCAATGGTTCAAGTTATAGAACAACAAATAAGTTTTTTTAACAAATATCGTAATACAAATAGTATTTTTAATAAAATCTCTAATAAAAACGGTAAAATAATCGACACTGATTTATTGGATTTTTATAAATATTTGAATTTAAAAATTGGATTATCGGAAGATCAATCTCCAGTTATAGCATTAGGAATTTTTGATTTATGTGAGCGTCAATATGATATAAGAATAACAACATATAAAAAAACTTCGAAATTTATTAACAAAATGATTGATTTTTATAAAGAAGAATATCCTAATGAAAGATTCGACCTTTTAAAAGAGCAATCAAGTTTCCTTGACAAATTGCCTTTTTGGAGAAAAAAATTATTAAGCAAACCTGAAAGAATGCGTAAAAGCATTAAAATTGCAATGGACGAAAATTTTGAATATTTCAAAATGAACGAAGTGATTGAAACTGCAAAAAAGAATTTTAGACCTGAGCGAAGAGAATTGTTGAAAAATTATGTTAAAGAGCAATATTATAATTTGTGTTTTAATTGTTTAAGAGGAAACACTGAAATTGAATCAATAGGTTGGGGGCTTTTAGCCAAAGGACTTGAAAACAGAAGTTTTTATAATCAGGAATTAGCAGACATTTTATATGATAAATGCTTTAAAATTGGTCATTATCCAGCATGTCTGATTATATTAAACGCAGTGGATTATCCGGTTAATCTTGATAAAATGCAAGAGTTGATAAAGGCTAAAGATAATGAATTTTTTAAAATTGCTTATGATAAATATTTAACAAATTTTGATGATGAGTTCAAAGAGAGTTTTTATCAAAAATTTTCAAAAAAAGAATGTGAGCCAGAAAAAGAAAGATAAATTTTGCGTTGGAAAAATAAAAATTGGAAAAAGAAATGCTAAAATAATATTATTTGAAATCTAAATTTTTATTAAAAACAACTGTTAAGAAACACAAAATGTTAATATTATGAGAATTATAATTAAAATAACACAAAATAAAAATTATTTTTTAAATTTCAATAAATAATGATTTTTTTTCGTTTAAAACAATAAAAAACAAAAAATAATTATCGTGGTTATATCACGATTTTTTGTTTTTAGTTCGAAATATTTAATTTGAGTGGTATTTTTTGTTATTTTATTTGTATTTTTGTTTAAATATGGTATAATAATAACATTAATTAAAAAATTTGTTTTAAGATATAAAATTCAACCTTTTCAAAGTGTTTTAATTGTTAATATATATGTGGATTTTAAAAAAGATTAAAGAGCGAGCAGGAGAAATATGAAAAAATTTTTTATATTTTTAGTTTTAGTTTTGGCAGTTGCATTTCCATATTTGAATGTTTTTTCAAACGTCAGAGCCGATGAAATAACCGTTTCTTTAACAAACGCAAATTTTGCTTCTGAAATATCAAATTCGGCTAACAGCAATTTCAAACTGACTGAAAATGTAACGCTTGAGAACTGGTTGCCGATTGATTTTAGCGGAACTCTCGACGGAAACGGCTTCACAATAACGCTTAATAAAAACTTATTTAACACGCTTGAGAATGCAAATATATCAAATCTCGGCGTGACTATAACGGATACTTTTATTTTTGATAACACTGAATATGTTTATGCAAATTCTGATTTTGGAGCACTCGCACAAAATGCGATATTTTGCTCCATAAACAAGGTATATAGCGTTGCTTCTTTTCAAGTTAAGGTCAAATCTTCTGTGAATGTTGGTGGGCTTATTGGAAAGATTGAAGGCACAAATATAAAGGATTCTTATGCAAAAACTTCGATAACTTTAATTCAATATTCTGAGGAAGCATTATCAACAATTGCAGGTGGATTTATTGGAAAATCAGTTAACTCAATTATTACAAATTCATTTGCCGTGCCTGTTTCAACAAATATTATTAATGCTAGCGTTGATGATGCTTTGGTGAATCCTAAAACAAAATTGGTGCTTGGTGGATTCATAGGTCTTGCGGAAAAAGGAACAATCGGCATAATTTCGAATAATTATTGTGGCGGAAACATTGTTTATAATTATTCACAGACTGGTGCAGAGATTATACAAGGTAAAATTTTTGGCGAAGTAGAAGGTTTTTCTGATAATAGGCTTTCTTATTGCCATACATTTAATAATCAGTCTGAATTGTCTTTTATTGGGGAGGCCAATGCATATGTTGATGTGAGAATCACACAACAGGAAAGCATATTTTTTGGAGAATCAAACAATTTTTTGCAAAGTGCATCTGATACTGGCGGTGCAATTTGGAATTTTTTATATATTTGGGACATTGATACAGTTTGGACTAAAAAAGACTCATCTCAATTTTTTGTATTGCAAGTTTTTGAAAGTTTTTCAGTGTCGTTAGATATGAACTCAAATGATGAAAGTTTGCAGTGCGAAGTTCTTTTATTTTCTAGTGGTAGTTTTACTCCAACCGATTTGATTGATTTCAAATATGGCGATAGAATTTTGATAAATATCACGGTAAAGCAAGATTCTTTGCATTATAAAAAAATTAAGGCATTAGTTAAAGCAAATTCAACTTCTGATATCAGTTTGGTTTCTAATGAAGGCAATTCAGAGGCATCGTATGAGTTTTTAGTTAACGCTAAAAATGCCGGTTCTTATTATGCAACCGCAAATAATATAAAATATGACTTAATTGTTAAAACAGTTGATGAAAATCAAGGTTATGTTAAATATGGCACAACAAATGATAATCAAACAACAATAACTCATACAATAGAACAAGGCGGGGAATATGTTTTCGTTGCTGACCCAATAAGCAACTCTTATGCTTTTGAAAAATGGTGCTGGCTAAATGAAGAAGGCGAAAAAACAGATGCATTAAAGGGTTTGGACATAAACAATGTGTTGGCTGGCAGGTCAATTACAATCGCTTTTGGGCAACAGGGTTCAAGTTCATCAGTAACATATTTGAATTTTGATGCACAGCCTGAAATTCCATATATTGTTGATGCTGATAATGGAAATATTACATTTATAATTGAAGCAAATTTCACAACAAATGTGCGTAATTTAAGCATTCAATCTTTGCTTGATGCAAATGTTTGCGATATTTATGTAGATGGCGAATTGTTAAATGTAGTAGATTTTATCAATTTGTTTGATGAAAGTGTACAGGTAGGCGTAAGCATTGAAATAAGAATTGAGATGAAAGAAGGTTATGTGTTCAAAAAATGGAGAGCGGGCGGAACCCGGCCACTTGCAAACTATATAGGGAATGATGAAACCGAAACTTCGCAAACAATAAATCTAACTTTGTCCGATAATTTTGTGCTATTTTTAGAAGTTGACTCAGAAGAGCAGTTGAATCAAGATTTGACTTGGATATGGATAGTGGCGGGAATTTTGGGCGGTGCTGGAATTATTGTTTTGGTCATATTCTTAATTAGACGTTCTTCAAAAAAGAAAGATTTTTTGAATTATTTTTAAATTTTTTTAATAAAAGAAAATCAGAAGGAATTAAAAAAATTGACAGCAAGTGCTGTCATTTTTTTTATTGGCTTTTATAAAATGCAAAGTATTAACATAAAAAGTTTTCAAAATGAATGATAGATGTTAATAAAATCTTTTTTTGCTAAAACTTTAAACTAAATTAAAATTTGATTTTAATTATAATGTTGATTGTTTGTTTAAATGTTGATTTTTTTATACAATGTTTTGATTTTAAGAATCTTAATAAAACACCGACGAAATTGGCGGCTCAGGCTTAAAAGCCCCAACCGCCTGGGCAATTCCAAAAGGAATTGCCCCCTATGGCACTCCGTGCCATAGATTTTCGTCGGCATATTTTTTTGCACATCATATTAATGATTAATAAAAAACTTTGTCAGCCTAATATTGTATATGAAAAATTGTATGCTAAGATTTGAATGCAAAACTGAAATTGCTAATATAACAAGCAGGAATTGATATGAATAAGGCAGGTGAGTGTGAAGAAAAAATAAAACTTGCACTAATAAAAAAGGCAACAGGTTATGATGCTGATGAAATAACTGAAGAATATACAGTCAATGAAAATGGGGAAGAAATTTTAAATAAAAAAAAGATAACAAAAAAACATTATCCGCCAGATATTTCTGCGGTTAAAATTTTTCTTTCATTTTATGGCGGAAAAACTTTGTCAGAACTTGAAAATATGACCGATGAAGAACTTAAAACTGAAAAAGAAAGACTGATCAATTTGCTGAAATCAGAAGAAAATTAAGAAAGTGAAAAATAGCGAGGTTGACTGATAATTCGCGTGATTGCCTGTCGTTCGTTATCAGTGTTGTATGTTTGATTGGCATCAGATACAACTGCCGGCAATTTAAGCGCCCCTTTTTACAATATTAAAATAACGCATATTATTCCAAAGTAAAAATAAAAAATAAAATTAAATAGGAGAAAAAATGAAAAAAATAACAAACAAAAAGCAAAAACAAGAACAAAACAGCACTGAGAAATTATTAATTGAAGAAGTAAAAGATGACTTTGTAAGGCGTCAAGAAGAAAGACGCAGTTTTGAAGCACAGTGGCAACTGAATATGAATTTTTTAGCAGGCAATCAATATTGCTTCTTAAAAAATAGCGGGGAAATTGAAACCAGCGACCGAAGATTTTTCTGGCAACAACAGGAAATTTATAATCACATTGCACCAATACTCGAAAGACGCCTGTCCAAACTTCAAAAAATAAAACCAAAAATAACAGTGTTTCCAGCATCAAATGATGATTCAGATATAAAAACCGCAAGGCTTTCCAAAAAAATAATTGAATCAATTTATAACAAAAACGAAATGAGCGAAACAATTTCAGAAGCGACCAAATGGAGCGAGATTTGCGGTACAAGTTTTTATAAAGTTGTTTGGAATTCTCAAAAAGGCGAGATAGTTGCAAATTTGGATACTGGTTTTCCGTTGAAATCTGGCGATGTTGAAATCACGGCAATTTCGCCGTTTGAAATATTTCCGGAAAGCGTGTCATCTCAGGAAATTCAAAATCAAAGAAGCATAATTCACGCTCGCGCTTATCATATTGACGAAATCAAAAATCAATGGGGCGTCGAAGTTGAAAGCGAAGAAATTAATGTTTTAACACTAAATAATATGTCCGAAGCCGGCTTAAATTCATTCAAAACAATAAAGAAAAATTATGCGGTTGTCATTGAAAGATATGAAGTCCCGTGCGTGAAATATCCAAACGGTAGACTCATTATTGTTGCGGGAAGCAGTCTTTTGCACATTGGTGAACTGCCCTTTATTAACGGCGTGGACGGAAGTCGAACATTACCGATTATCAAGCAGGTTTCAATTTCAAGGGCGGGCTGTTTTTGGGGCACAAGCATTATTGAACGCTTAATCCCCTTGCAAAGAGCATACAACGCCATAAAAAACAGAAAACACGAATTTTTAAACCGTCTTTCAATGGGTATTTTAACCGTTGAAGATGGCTCGATTGATGTTGAAAGTTTGGAGGAAGATGGACTTTGTCCGGGCAAGGTTTTGGTTTATCGGCAAGGTGCAAATGCTCCCAAATATATGGCAAATGATACAATTCCTTTTGATTTCACAAGTGAGGAAGAATCGCTTATAACAGAATTTGGAAATATGAGTGGAGTATCTGATTTTGCAAGCACTCAATATACATCGAAAAATTTAAGCGGTACTGCACTTGAACTTTTAATTGAGCAAGATGAAAACAAGATTTTAATCACCTCTGACAGCGTGAAAAGTGCAATCAAAGAAATTGCAAAACATATTTTAAGGCTTTATAAACAATGTGTAAAAATTCCAAAACTTATGAAGATTGTTGGCGATAATGGCGAACTGGAAGTATTTTATTTCAATTCAAATGACATTTCATCTGATGATATTGTTTTTGAAAACAAAAACGAATTATCTGAAACATTTTCTCAAAGAAGAAATTTGATATTGCAACTTTTAAGTTCCGGTTTGCTTTACGATGAAAATGGCAAAATTTCAAATCGAATGAAGGCAAAAGTGCTTGAACTGCTTGGCTTTGGCATTTGGGAAAGCAGTTATGATTTAAATGAATTGCACGCAGGGAAAGCATCAAAAGAAAATTATATGTTTATGGAAAATAAAAAACCGCAAGTGTCGGAGATTGATGACCACACAATTCATATTTCTGAGCATACAGCATTTTTGCTGGGCGAAGTAGATAATAAATCAGTCAGAAATATTGATTTAAAACAATCAATATTAGAGCATATTTCACAGCATAAAGAATTTATAAAAAGTCAAATCTAAGTTTTAAAATGTAATTAAAAATATTAAGATAGGAGAAAAAATGCAAGAAATAAATAATGACAGGGAACAACCGAATGAGCAAAATGCGTCAATTGCAGATGCGAAAATAAGTGAATTAAATAATGAATTCAATAAAATTAAAAAAGAGAACGCTGAAATGCCAAACGGCTCCCTGGGTAAATTTAAAAACACTGAAAGTTTACTGAGTGCCTATAACAATTTGCAGGCAGAGTTTACAAGAAAGTGTCAGAAATTGAAAGAATTTGAAAAATTTGATGATGTAAAGTGCTTTAATTCAGATGTTTTGTCAGGGATTTTACCGGAAAACTTAAAAGCAGAAAAATTGCAAGGTGAATTCGAGAAAAGTATATCGTATAAAACTGCTAATAATTTGCAAGATGGAACGCAATGTGAAACAAATGAACCGCAAAGTGAAACAACAAAAAATTCGCAAAGCGAAACAAAAGAAAATACGCTAGCCGAACAATATGAACAAGTCGAAATCTCACAGCAAGTTAATCAACTTGAAGAATTTAAACAAAATTTGAAAGATGAGCAAAAAACTGAACAGACAGAGCAAACTGAACAAACAAAGCAAAACAAAACGCAAATTAGGCAAACGAATGAGGCTTTAAATGAAAATCCAAATCAAAAAATTCAATTTCAACAAGAACTTTTGAAAGATGATGAGTTTATTAAAAACTTTATAAAATCGCATAGCGACATAAAGGAAGAAATTTTAAAATCATATTTAGAAGAAGTTCAAAAAACCAAATCTCCGAAAGTAATTTCGAGTTCGGTGGGGTGCGGAATACCACTTGCGACTCCGCCAAAACCAACGAACTTAGAAGAAGCCAAAGAGATTATTAAAAAAATGTTTGATTAACTTGATTGATTATTAATTGAAATCAAATAATAAAACATTTAATTTGTTTAATAAATAAAAAATATTAAATGTAATTTTAAAACAATTTATTAAATTAATTTATTAAACAATTTTAAAAAAAAATTATAAAATAAAAACTAAAAAAACAAAAAATTAACGAATAAAAGGGGAAAAATGGCAGTAACTTTATCAAGTGCGGAAGCGGCACTTAAAAGCGTGTATTTAGGCGTGGTTGCAAATCAACTTAATATGATGGCAAATCCACTTCTTGGAAAAATCAAACAATCAACGGCAAATGTTTGGGGCAAAGATATTATAAAACTTGCTCCGTATGGCATTAATGGCGGGATTGGAGCAGGAAGTGAAGATGGAACATTACCGATTGCAGCAAGCAATAAATATGTGCAATTTAAAACAAGCTTAAAAAATTTATACGGGAAAATTGAAATTTCCGACAAAGCAATAAGAGCATCAGAAAACAATTCAGGTGCATTTGTAAATTTGCTTAATGATGAAATGGAAAGTCTTGTTAAAGCAAGCAGTTTTAATCTTGGGAGAATGCTTTATGGCGACGGCTCAGGTTTGCTTGCAACAACAAGCGCTGGAATTGAATCAGGCGTGATTTATTTCACAGTTGATGATGCCAGAAATATAATTGAGGGAATGATTTTAGATGTTTATGCTGAAGGTGTAAAAAATGCAACTTTCAGCGGATATCGTGTTTCTTATGTTGACAGAACCGCAGGAGCAAATCTTGTTTATATGGATATGCCAACATCTTTGGGAGCATTGGCAGTTGGTGCAAAGTTGTATGTTCAAGGTTCGAAAGATTTTGAAATAACAGGTCTTGAAGCAATTTTCGGAGCGAATGATCTTTACGGACTTAGCAGAACTGTGTATCCGTGGTTAAATCCTTATCAAGACTCAACTGAAAAAGAAATTTCAGACATTTTGTTACAGGATACAATCGATGCCCTTGAAGATAAGGCGGGCGGAGATG
>JAQUUD010000030.1 GCA_028694075.1 Clostridia bacterium | reverse complement strand
CCGGGGCGAACGTGAAAGTGCTTCGTGGCGGTAATTATAACAATACTACTAATGCGGGCGCGTTCTATTTCAATTGTAACAATGAATTTACTAATACTAATGCGAACATCGGCTGCCGACCTCCTTAAAGAAGTTGGCTAAATTGAAGATTTAGATTAGTCGTTTTTAAAGTTATAAATCAAACACCGTCTTTAAGTCGGTGTTTTGTTTTAAAGTTTATTTGCAAAAATTGTTGATAATGCTGGGGTTAATTTGTTATAATTTCAAATGTATGAATAAAAAGTTTAATATTATTACGGCGGATTATAAAACCAGTGCAGTTAAGCAAGAACAGTTTTTAACTGATTTGCCAGAGTTCGCTTTTGTTGGCAGAAGCAATGTGGGCAAAAGCAGTTTAATTAATTCGTTGACTAATAAAAAAAGGCTTGCAAGAACATCTATAACACCAGGACTTACTAAAATGGTTAATTATTTTATAATAAATAATAATTTTTATTTTGTGGATTTGCCAGGTTATGGGTTTTCAAGAACTGGAAAAGCAAATAGGGAATTATGGTCAGATTTAATTGAAAAATATTTGATGTTATCCAAACAATTAAGGCTTGTTTTTTTGCTTTTAGATATAAGGCATACTCCGTCTGAACTGGATTTGAATATGCTGAAATTTTTATATCTTAATAATATTCCTTTAAAAGTCATTGCAACAAAAAGCGATAAGGTGGCAAAAAGCAAAATCAAACATTATTGCCAAGAACTTGCAAAAAAACTTTTTGTTGGTGTTGAAGATATCATTCCTTATTCGGCAGAAAAGCCAGTTGCAGTGCGAAAATTTCCCAATGCGAAACAAGCAACGGACAAAACACCTAACGCACCTAACAAAACAATGGACAAAACAATGCAAAATATGAATGGAAAAGAAAAAATTTTAGATATATTAAAAAATTTTTTAAATTTATGAAATCGTAAATATGTTTAATAACAAAATTTTAATAAAAATAAAATTAAAGATTTAAAAAGTAGTCAAAAACTCGCGTTATTAAAAAATTTGTATCATAATAATTTTGAAAATTTTAGTTTAAGTTAATTATATGAATTGATTAATTTTTAATATCAAACAAAATAAATATATATAAAATTCAGGAGAAAAAATAAAGATGAGTAATTACGAATCAAAAGATATTTTAGTGCTTGAAGGCTTGGAAGCAGTTCGTTTGCGACCCGGAATGTATATTGGCACAACCGGCGTCAAAGGTCTGCATCATATATTATGGGAAATTGTAGACAACGCGATTGATGAAGTATCAAATGGATTCGGAAATAAAATTATAATCACTTTGGAAAAAGACGGCTCTGCAATTGTTGAAGATAACGGGCGGGGTATCCCAGTTGATATGCACCCAACTCAAAAAAAATCAGGTGTTGAAATTGTGTTCACTCGCTTGCACGCCGGCGGAAAATTTAATAATAAAAATTATGGTTATTCGGGCGGACTTCACGGCGTTGGTGCATCTGTAACAAATGCCTTATCTGAATGGTTAAAAGTTACAGTTAATCGCGGTGGCAAAAAATATTTTATGGAATTTAGCAGTTTTGAAGACAAAAAAGGCAAAATAAAGTGTGGAATTCCAGTAACCCCCTTAAAAGAAATGGGTAACTCAAAAGGCTCCGGCACAACCGTGCAATTTAAACCGGATAGAAAAGTTTTCGGTGATGCGCAGTTTGAATCGAAACTTATCGCCGAACGGCTTCGTGAACTTGCTTTTTTGAATAAAGGCATTATTTTAAAATTAGAAGATAAAATTTATAATTCGTCGGAAGAGTTTTGTTTTAATGGCGGACTCAAAGATTTTGTATATCATTTAAACAAAGATATCACAAGACTTTTTGAAAGTCCTTTAGAATTAGAAGCAGAAGGCGATAATTTACTTTTAAATGTTGCTTTTTTATATGTAAATAATTACACAGAAAATATTTTGACTTTTGCAAACAATATTCCAACAAGCGAAGGCGGAAGTCATTATATAGGCTTCAAAACCGGTTTCACTAAGTTTATGAATGAATTTGCAAGAAAGCATAATTTTTTGAAAGAAAAAGAAGTAAATTTAACAGGCGATGATTTCAAAGAAGGTATTTCAGCGGTTTTGTCTATTAAAGCAAACAATTTGCAGTTTGAAGGTCAAACAAAAACAAAACTTGGAAACCCTGAAATCAAAGGTATTGTTGAGAAACTTGTAATAACCGGATTAAACAAGATTTTTTCAGGCAACCGAAATTTGAAAATTGGCGAAATAATAATAGGCAAAGCAAAAAATGCCGCAAAAGTTAGGGAAGCAGCAAAGAAAGTTAAGGAAATTACAAGGGCAAAATCATCAATTGATAATTATAATTTGGTCGGAAAACTTGCGAGTTGCACAAATCGAAAAGCCGAAAACGCAGAATTGTTTATTGTGGAAGGGGACAGTGCGGGCGGAAGCGCTAAACAAGGCAGAGATAGAAAATTTCAAGCCATTTTGCCGTTGAAAGGAAAACCGCTTAATGCTGAAAAGAAAAAAATTGATCAAGTGCTTGCCAACGATGAAATCAAAACAATAATAAGTGCAATTGAAACGGGAATCGGCAGTGACCTTAACATCAAAAATCTGAGATATGGCAAAGTTATTATCCTTTCAGATGCCGACCAAGACGGCGCTCATATTCGTGCAATTTTACTTACATTTTTTTATAGATATATGCGTGAGTTAATTCAAAACGGTCATATTTTTATTGGTTTGCCTCCGCTTTATAAAGTATATAAGCAGAAAAAAGAACTTTATGTTTATAGTGATAACGAATTGCCAGAAGCAATTAAAAAAATTGGGCAAGGTTATCAAATTCAAAGATATAAAGGTCTTGGTGAAATGAATCCTGAACAATTATGGGAAACAACAATGAATCCGGAAAAAAGAAGTTTAATAAGAGTTACAATTCAAGATGCCGAAGAATCTGAGAAAATGATAACCACGCTAATGGGCGACGATATCACAGCAAGAAAGGAGTATATTGCTCGATTTGCCAATTTTAATAAAGAAGATAAATTTTTAAAGGAAATTGGTTGAAAAAATGGATAATACCGAAGATGAACAAATTCAACTTGAAGGTCAAATAAGTTATGAAGCATTTCTTTATAATAAAAGAAAACAAAACAAGAATGAAAAGTCATCAATTTTAAAAGGGCAAATGTCATTTGATGATTTGATTTCTGAACATAGCGAAAATAAATTAAAAGTAAAAAACAGGGAGCAAAAAGTGTCTAATAAATCGGATAATCAAAATAATGGCGTAATATTTGATAAATCAATCAGTGAAGTTATTCATAACTCAATGATACCTTATACTGAATATGTTGTTATGGATAGGGCTTTGCCAAGAGTTGAAGATGGACTTAAGCCAGTTCAAAGAAGAATTTTATATTCAATGTTGGAACTGGGTTTAACCCCCGAGAAACAATATAGGAAATCGGCTCGTATTGTCGGCGATTGTATGGGTAAATATCACCCGCACGGAGATTCATCTGTTTATGATGCAATGGTCAGAATGGCACAAGATTACAGTTTGAGAGAAACTCTTGTTGACGGTCACGGCAACTTCGGCTCAATTGATGGCGACAGCCCCGCTGCAATGAGATATACCGAAGCCAAACTGACAAATCTTGCATTGGAACTTTTGAAGGATTTGCATAGAGATACGGTTTCGTGGAGTTTTAATTTTGATGACACAATAAAAGAGCCGGATATGCTCCCCGGAAAATTCCCTAACTTGCTGGTTAATGGTGCAACGGGAATCGCTGTAGGGCTTGCAACCAATATTCCTCCTCATAATTTAAGTGAAGTTATTGACGGAGTTTGTGCGTATATAAAAAATCCAAAAATTAGTTTGTCCGACTTTATGAAACATATTAAAGGACCAGATTTTCCAACCGGCGCAGTTATGATTGTTGGAGAAAGTTTAACACAGGCTTATAAAACTGGCAAAGGAAAAATAATTTTAAGAGCAAAAATTAATGTTGAGTCAGATGGCGATAAAAATAATATTGTCATATCTGAATTGCCTTATCAGGTTAACAAAGCATCATTATTGCAAAAAATTGCGGAGTTGAGAGAAGCCAAAAAAGAAGAACTCGAATATGTCGGTGAAATATTAGATGAATCTGACCGCAATGGTATGCGTGCCGTTATTAAAATCAAAAATGGCGGAAACGTTAATGCGGTTTTGGAATATCTTTATAAAAACACTCAACTTGAAGTGCAGTATAACATAAATATGGTTGCAATTGCTGGTGGCAAGCCTAAGCAAATGGGCATAAAGGAAATAGTTGAATATTATGTTAATTATCAACGGGAAGTTCTTGTAAGAAAGTCTGAGTACGATTTAAAAAATGCTCAGGCTAGAGAACATATCGTTGAAGGTCTATTGATTGCAATCAACCAAATTGATTTGATTATTTCAATTATAAGGAAGTCAAATTCCGTAAGTGAAGCAAAACATTCGCTTATGGAAAAAATAAAATTAACCGAAATTCAAGCACAGGCAATCTTGGATATTCGTTTGGCAAGGCTTGTTAATCTTGAAATATTAAAACTTGAACAGGAGTATAAAGACTTACAAGAAAGCATTAAACATTTAAAAGAAATTTTAAATTCGCAAGACTTGCAATATAAAATTATTATTGAAGAATTAAAGGATATTAAGAAACGCTTTGGCAACATTAGAAAAACTTTAATTACAGAAGAAATTGAGCAAAAGCAACCTGAAACCAGTTCCGCAATAAAGGAAAATAAAATTGTTCAGCCTTGTGTTGTGTCAATTACTGCCGATAAAAAAATAAAAAATTTAGTAATAGAAAATGAAAAAATAAAAATAAAAAGTTCTGAAAATATTAGCAATATAAACGATATAACAACTGACCGAATTGAATGTTTAAGCAACACTGACTTGCTCATTTTTACAAATCTAGGAAATTGTTTAAAGTTAAAAGCCGAAGAAATTCCAGACATTAAAATCAATAAAAAAGGACTAGGAATTCAAGATTTAAATATTAAGGTTGAATTTAATGAGCGACCAGTTAAAATTATACCAGCAAGCATTTTAAGCGAAACCGAAAATCAAGGCAACTTTAATAAAATCGGCGACAAAGAAAATCTTGAACATAATATTGAAAAAAATCGAAAAGAAAAAACAATAATTTTTTATACAAAGCAAGGAATAATCAAAAAAACTTTATTGAAAGAATATTTGATTAGTAAACAATATTATAATGCTCTTAGTATAAAAGATAATGATGAAGTAATAAATGTGGAAGTCGAGACTGATTCTGATAGCCTTATCTTAATTTCAAAAAAAGGATACTCTCTTAAAATAAAATCAGCAGAGATTCCACTTCAAAAAAGAATGGCATCAGGAGTTAGGGCAATC
Source organism: Clostridia bacterium (assembly GCA_028694075.1). GTDB lineage: Bacteria > Bacillota > Clostridia > Christensenellales > UBA1242 > UBA5489. The sequence goes on along the minus strand of JAQUUD010000030.1, from coordinate 9,036 downwards.
AATTTGGTTGACGATTGTGTGATTTTTGCGGGGCAAACCGAAAAAAGCGGAAGTGTAACACTTGTAACAAACAATGGATATGCAAAAAAAGTTCCGGTGGGTGATTATGAACTGATGCATAGAAATAGAAAGGGTTTAAAAACAATAACATTAAAAAATAATAGCAGTCTAATTTTTGCAAAATATAAAATCGAGCCTGCGGATTTAATAATACAATCTGACAAAAATTTTCAGGTGTTTCAAACCAGCAAGATTATATATGACAATAGAATCTCAGCCGGCAAAAATATCATTAAAGGCGAATGCAATAAAATTTTTGAGAAGATTTAGGTATCTTGCTTAAAAATTTTTTTTGATAAAATAGTTCTTATAAAATGAACAAATTAAAATAGTTTTTATAAGTGAATATTATTTAATTTGAAATTAGAAAGAAGTGGGAAAATATTTTTTTACAAAATAATTGTCATTAATATTTAGTAGTTGTATCAATGTTCAGTAATAAAAAGTCTAAAATTGGCGGAAGCCTGTGATTTTTCAAATCACAGGCACGGGCTTAGATTAGGCAAAGCCTAATCTAAGCCCGTGCCCCGTTTGCTTTTTTAGCAAACGGGGGCTTCCGAAACTTGCTTTGTCAGTTTTATATATAAATTAGTTTTAATTAATTAAACTCCGTCATACATTAAAATGATGGAGTTTTTTTATGCTTGATAAAATTTTAGATGAAAAAATTTACAGGATACTTTCTAACAAAGTCAACTTTTCAAAAATCAATGAAATAAGGTTAAGAGAAGCAAAGCCCGTTGTTATTTTTTTTGACGGACAGGCTAATTTTTTAGGTGAAAACGGAATTCAATTGTCTTCGGATAGAGCAATTATTGCTTCAAAAAATATGATTGAAGATATAATTTTTAAAGCAAGTGAGTTTTCAATTTATTCTGTTAACGAAGAACTTAAACAAGGTTATTTGGTTTTAGATGGCGGAGAAAGAATCGGTGTTTGCGGAACAGTTGTAATGGAAAATTCCAAAATCAAAACAATAACAAATTTTTCAAGCGTTAATATAAGAATTCCTCACGAAGTCAGAAATTGCTGTTTGCCGGTTTTTAAACAACTTTATGATGAGCAGGAACTAAAAAATGTTTTAATCATTTCATCGCCGGGGCAGGGCAAAACAACATTCATTAGGGATTTTGTTAATCAACTTTCTTTAAGGAATATGAGCCATAATGTTTTAATTATTGATGAGCGTGGCGAAATTGCGGGCAAAGGGAACAAATTGCAGGTCGGCAAATTTTGTGATGTTCTTTCATTTACGGACAAGCATAATGGTTTTTTGCAGGGTATAAGAGCAATGAATCCGCATCTCATTGTAACCGATGAACTTGGAGATGACAATGATTTTGAGGCGGTTAAATACGCAAGTAATTGCGGGGTTAATATTCTGGCAACCATTCACGCTGATTCGGTTTATCAGTTAAAACAAAAGCAAAATTTTAATAAAATTGCAAACATTTTTGAAAGATATGTGGTCTTAAAAAAAGCGGGAAAGCCCGGTGTTATTGAAGGTGTATATAATGGAAATTTTGAAAAGATTTATGCGGAGGGCAAATGAAATATTTAATCCTTGCCGGTATTGTTGTAATCTGCGGATATATCGGTTACGGCTTGTCTGCATATTATAACAACCGCTTAAGATTTTTTAAAAATTTGGAGTTGTTGTTTGAAAAATTATGTTTGGAAATAAATTTTTCTCAACACAAACTTGTTTCCATAATGCGAGATTTTTCAACGCATAACAAAGAAGTATTGAAGATAATAAAAAATTATGTTGATTGCCTTAATAACAATCAAAAATTAACAAACGAAACACTTTTTAAAGATATTAAAATTTTAAACGATGAAGAGAAAAATATTTTAAATTTGTTTTTTTTAAGTTTAGGAAAACTTGATGTTTTAAACCAAATAAAACAGTTGGAAGCACAAAAAGAGCAGTTAAAACAATTCTATTTGAAAGCCGAAAAAGATGCACAAAAATATGTTCCGTTATATATGAAACTTGGAATAATATTCGGCTTAACAATCGCAATAATTTTAATGTAAACACAATATATTGTATTATGCAACTGCATAGCACTACAAAGTATAGATTTTCGGGAGGTCTAAATGGGAGTTGAAGTAATATTTAAAATCGCAGCAATCGGGATTTTGACTGCAATAATCGGACAAGTTTTGAAACACAGTGGAAAAGATGAAATTGCAACAATGGCAACTTTGGCTGGACTCATTATTGTTTTGTTTATGGTTTTAGATTTAATTGTAAATTTGTTTGATGTGATAAAAACAATGTTTGATTTTTGAGTTCTCTAACTTTTATTTTGTTTGCCAAAAAAAATTTAGAAATCAAATTATAAAATCAATAATATCATTAAATATGAAAACATATTAAAACTGTTTATAAATCACAAGGCGATTGTATTTGTTTAGAATAAAAAAATTTATAACAAATTTTACAAACACTTTTATTACAACTGGCAAAAAATCAAATAGATAAGTTGAAAAAATTTTTGTAAAGGACAAGTATTTAATTTCGGTTTGACTAAAAAATCTAGATTTAATTAATTTTTAAAAATAATTTACCTATTTTATAAAAAACAAAAGTTTATGGAGTTGTTTCGGTTGGAAATATTCAAAATTTTGGCGATTGCTCTCATTACTTGCGTGGCAACTTTGATTGTCAAGCAGGTTAAGCCCGATTTTGCAAGTCTGGTTACTTTGGCGGGCGGAATTATTATTTTGCTAATGCTGGTTGATTATATCAATCAAGTTTTTGATGTTCTCAATTACATAGTTGAAAAAACAAATTTATCTCCCGGGCTTTTCAGTATTGTTTTAAAAATCATAGGCATTGGATATTTAACCGAGTTTACCGCTAACATTTGCACTGATGCGGGCTCTTCCAGCATTGCAAGCAAAGTTTTGCTTGCCGGAAAAATAATTATTTTGGTTATGTCGCTTCCGATTTTAACCAACATAATTGATATTATTGTGGGGATTTTGCCATGAAAAGTAAAAGATATTTTTGTATTATCATTGCATTGCTTCTTGCACTATTTCCGCTAGCAAACAGTGGAATTAATGTTTATGCAACAGACTCCACATTGAATGAAACAGAAACTGAAGGTGAAGATCTTGAAGAAGAATTGGAAGAAACGGTCGATGAACAATTATCTGATTTAGACCTGTCTGCACTTGAAGACTTTTTAAATAATTTAACCGATGAGCAGAGAGAAATTTTTGGCTCTTCGGGCTTTCTTGAAAAACTTCAATTAATTATTTCAGGCGAATTTGGTGATGACACCGCAAATGTTTTTCAAGCACTTTTATCTCTTGTTTTAACTGAATTACTTAAAATTTTACCCTTTATCGCTTCCATAATTGCCATAGCGGTGCTGGCAGGATTGCTGTCTGATTTTCGTGGAAATTCTCAGGCAATCGGAGATATTATTCATTTTGTTTGTTATGGCGTGATTATTGTCATAGTATCAAGCACTGCCGTTCAGATGATTGCCCTTGCAACCAGCACCTTAAACTTGATTGTTGCACAAATGGAAATTGTTTTTCCAATTTTACTGACAATGCTAACAGCAATGGGCGGAACGGTTTCCGTTGCAATATATCAGCCCGCTGTTGTGCTTTTAACAACGATTGTAACAAGCATATTTACTAATGTATTAATGCCAATTTTCATTTTCTCCCTTGTTTTTTCGATTGTTTCAAATCTGTCCAATTCTGTCCGCCTTGATAAATTATCAGGCTTTCTTAACAGTTTGTTCAAATGGATTATAGGAATTGTGTTTACTATCTTTATGGGATTTTTGGCAATAAAAGGCATAACTGCCGGCTCTGTGGACTCAATCTCTTTCAAAACTGCAAGATATTCTTTAAGCACCTACATTCCGATTTTGGGCGGTTATTTAAGTGAAGGGCTTAATGTGATTTTGGCAAGTTGTATGCTTATAAAAAACGCAATCGGTGCATCAGGCTTACTACTTCTTTTTGCCAGCGTAATAGTGCCACTTTTGCAGTTGATTTTATTTATGCTTTGTTTGAAATTCACGGGTGCAATTTTGCAACCTTTGTCCGATGATAGAATCTCAAATTTTATTTCATCGATTTCAAAGTCGTTTATAATGCCAATTGTTATGGTTATCGGTGTGTCTTTTATGTATTTTATATTCGTTGGAATAATAATGTGCACGAGCATTAATTTTTAAAACACAAAACGAAAAAATCAAATTTAATAAAGAGAATTAATTGAGCAATTTTGATTTTATCAAATAAATATTTGACTCTTAATTAAAGAAGTCAAAATTTAAAAGGAGAAACAATGTCCGCAGTTTCGATTTGGATTTTAAGTATAATCGGTGTTGTTATAATGTCAGTTGTTGTTGATTTGGTGATGCCGAATGGCTCAACTTCAAAGTTTATTAAAAACATTTTTGCTTTTGTTATTATCATCGTTATTATTTCGCCAATTGTTTCTTTTTTGTCTAATAAAAATTTTAACCTTGAAGACTTTTTTAGTGGAACTTCAATCACAGTTCAAGAAGATTTCATTTCAAGTGTTAATAAGCAACTCATAGACAAAATGGAAGAAGATATACTCAAAACTTTAAAAGCAAATGGAATTAATCAAGTTCAGGTTGGAATAAGTGCGGATATTTTTAAAAAGAAATTGGAAGTTGAGCAAGTTTCAGTTGATTTAACGCAAATTGTAATAGATGAAAATTTTTCACATATAGATATAAAGACAAGCATTAGAAAAATTGTTTTAAGATTTGTTTCAGTGAAGGAGAGTAATATAATTTTTTATGAGTAGTTTCTTCGTTAATATGTTTAAAAAACTTAAAAGCATAAAACATATCGAAATCATTTTGGCTGTTTTGTTTGGTCTAATAATTTTGCTTGTATATTTTTCTTCAACTTTTTCAACTGACAATTCAAATAATGATTATGAGTCGGACAATTCAACAGTGGTTTCAGCGTATATTTCTGAAGTTGAAAACAAACTCGAAAATATCCTCTCAAAAATTGATGGTGCTGGAAGTGTTACGGTTATGCTTATGGTTGAACAAGAAACTCAAATTGAATCCGCAGTTCTGCCTACAATATCGTCCGTGATTGTTGTTGCGCAAGGGGCAGATGATGTTTGGGTTAAACTGCAAATTGTTAAAGCAATAGAAGCTCTTTTAAGATTATCCTCGGGCAGTATCGAAGTTTTGGTGGGCAACAGCAGTTGAAATTTCAGGGTGGTTAAGAAGTTTTGATACTTATCCAAAAAATATTCAATTACACAGAAAAACAAATTAAATTAAAAAAAATTTTTAAAAAATGGAATAATTGAAATGTTGTTAAAATATTTTATATAAAAAGGAGTAAAAATTATGTTAAAGAAAAGAACAAAAATAATAATCTTAACAGCAATGGTCTTATTGCTTGGGGTAACTGGATATTTGAATATTACGCTCAATGGAAAAGTGATTGATACAGGCGGGAACATAACCGCTTATAATTATTTTGATTCTTATAGGACAGACAGGGGTAATATTCGAGATCAAGCAATTTTATATTATGATGCAATAATCGCAAGTCAAAATTATTCAACTGAGGCTAAAACAGTTGCAGAGCAAAATAAAATTGCACTTATTGAAGAAATGAACACTGAACTTTCACTTGAATACTTAATTAAAGGGCTTGGTTTTGATGATGTTATTGTTACAACTTCCGCTAATTACATAAATGTGATTATTAAATCGGGTGAGTTGACAGCACCTGAAGTGGCACAGGTTGTTGCAGTTGTAACGGACCAAACTGATTATGGCTTATCCAGCATTAAAATTATTCCAGTTGATTAAATTTGTTGAAAAAATAAGTTGAAACTTTTTGATTATTAAAGTTTGATATAATTGAGTAAAATTTATTTTATAACTTGATAAATTTCGACTGAATAATTTGAAGATGTTTTAATTGAAAAAATTATAAATTGAAACATTGATTATTAAATTTAGTAAATAATTAGTTGCAAAAATAGTTGCAAGAAAATAAGTTGAAAAATTGTTTTTATAAGTTAAAGTTGTTTAAATAAATAATTTGCTTTGTCAAACTTATCCGCCGGCGAAAGAGAATTTTTTGGCTTTGCCAAAAAATTCAGCAACGCTTGGAAATCCAAGCGTTGGCGGGCTTAAATTTCATTTAAGCCCGACTTTCGCCGGCGGGTTTTATCATTTTTCGGCGGATTTTTTTGCCAACTTTCTTATTTTCGGCGAGTTTGTTTAAATTTCTTCAGTCCAGCGGGTTTTGTCCGGTCGGTTTTATTATTAAATGATGTGTTTGTCCGATTCCCTTTTTAATAACTATCATATTAATTTTAAATAATTAATTAAATTATTAATATGTAATCCGCTAATTCATTAGGTTTCTAAATTTGTCACCAATAAAAGTAATAAAATGTTTTACATTTTTTGAAATTGTGTTATAATATTAAAAAATGGGGATAAGAATGAAAGAAAAGGAAAATTTTCATTATCAAGGTAAATTAACTTGCAACAGAAACATTTTATATTCAATTATAAGTTTGGCAACGAATGAAATCAGTGGCGTTGCAGGAATGAATAAGAATTCAAAATGCTTTTTATTAAAATTTTTACAAAATAAAAATTTCAACGGAATCAAAATAAAATATAACGCAAACGGCACAATTCTTATTGATGTTTATATTGATGTTTACAGCAATATAAGTGTGCCTGATATATGTTTTAAAGTTCAAGAAAATATAAAAAATGCCATACAATCAATGATTGACATAAGAGCAACAAAAATCAATGTTTATATTGTTGATGTGGTGATTAATAAGGAAGAGGAAAATGAGAGCACAAGCGAGAACAGTTGCATTTAATGTAATATATATAAATTTATTTGAAGATAAACAAGATGCTGATGCGTTTGATTTTTTATGTCAAGAAGAGCATCTTAAAGCAAAGGAAATTGAATTTGCAACTGAAATTTTAAACGCATATTTTGATAATAAAAATGAAATTCATAACAGTGTGCAAAATGTTGTAACCGGTTATAAAATGCAAAGAGTTTATAAAATTGATTTGGCATTAATTTATCTTGCAGTTGCAGAAATTAAATTTGTTCAAACTCCAAAATCCATTGTAATAAACGAAGTGCTGGAACTTGCCAAAACTTATTCAACTGAAAAAAGTTCATCATTCATTAATGGCGTTTTGGCGAAAATTGATTAGGTGAATATGGAAGAAATAATTATCTCAGTCAGCCAGTTAAACACTTATATCACGCGAATTTTTCAAGCAGAAGAATTGCTTTATAATATTTCAGTAAAGGGCGAGATTTCGGGGCTTAAAACGCCGTCAAAAGATATGGCGTTTTTTGATTTAAAGGACGAAAATAGCCTTATTCACTGTGTTTGCTTTGATGAAAATGTTTTTAAGTTTTTCAAAAATGGAGATTCTGTTGTTGCGCGTGGAACTCCAAAGTTTTATTCAAAGGGCGGGCGACTTGATTTTAATGTAAACAAAATTACAATGTTCGGGCAGGGCGAATTATATTTAAAATTTTTGCAACTTAAAGAACAGTTAAACAAGGAAGGCTTGTTTGATAATAAAATAAAAAAGAATTTGCCTGAGAATGTAAAACGCATTGGTGTTATTACATCTGAAACCGGTGCTGTTGTTGAAGACATTATTAATATTTCAAAACGAAGAAATCCGTCAGTTGATATTATAATTTATCCTGCTAAGGTGCAAGGCATAGGTGCTGAACTTGAAATTGTTAGAGGCATTGAATTTTTTTCAGATTATAATATTGATGTAATCATAATTGCAAGAGGCGGGGGTTCGTTTGAAGATTTGAATGTGTTCAATTCTGAAATTATTGCAAGAAGTGCTTTCAAATGCCCCAAACCTTTAGTTTCGGCAATAGGACACGAAACAGACTTTACAATACTGGATTTTGTGGCTGATGTTCGTGCCCCAACTCCAAGTGCTGGCGCTGAACTTGTTATTTCTGACATTAAAGAAAAAAAATCAATTTTCAAACATCAGTGTTCAAGACTTAATGATTTGATTAACTCTCACTTTGCAAAAGCAAAAAATCAGTTTCAATATAAACAAAATTTTTTCTTAAATAATATGAAAAATTTAACGAATGAATATAAATATTATTTGTCGTTAAAAAAAGCAATGCTGGAAAAACTTAATCCAAATAATATCTTAAAATCCGGTTACGCAAAAGTTTCAAAATATGATATTATTAACAATAAAGAATGCACGATTACAAGCGTAAATCAATTAGTAGTAGGCGATATTGTTGATATTAATTTTTATGACGGAAAAGTTAAGGGGGAAATAAAATGAGCGAAGAAGTAACAATAAATAAAAAAACAAAATCAAGCAAAAAAGATTTGAAAAACAATTTAGAAATAACTGAAAATTTAAATTCACAGTGCAATAATTCTTATTCATTTGAACAGGCTTCAAAAGAACTTGATGAGATTATTTCAAAACTTGAAAATGGAAATTTGAATTTGAAAGATTCGGTTGATTTATATGAAAAAGGTGCTTTGTTAATTGAACAGTGTAACGGCACACTTGAAAAAATGTCAGGCGTGATTACAATCATAAGAGATAAAATTGAAAAATCTTTTGTTTGTAAAACCAAATCCGATGAAAGCATTGATTAGTTTTTATTTTTTATTAAATAGGATTTTATGAGATAAAATTTTTTATATAATTTGTTTTGTTAAATTTATGAAATGTTATTATTTTGATAAGGTTATTGAGTTTGCTAAGTAAAAAACAATCGCCGGCGAAAGAGAATTTTTGCGTTAACGCAAAAATTCTGCAACGCTTTAAATCAAGCGTTGCCCTGACTTAAAAATTTTAATTTTTAAGTCAGACTTTCGCCGGCGATTTTAATTTAATAATATGAAATAACAAAAATAATATCATTTAT
>JAQUUD010000029.1 GCA_028694075.1 Clostridia bacterium | reverse complement strand
TGACTTGTGCAGATATCGATTATGGAACGCTCTGTTAACGGCATTTCCATTTTTTCCATAACAAACAGCATAATCAGTTTGCTTATAGTTGAATCTTCAAAAAATTCCATATATACATTTTATCAAATTTTCTATTAAAAGTAAAGTTTATATTTTTAAAAAATAATTATATTATTCCAAAAAACTTTTCTTTTTTTTCAATTTGTGATATTATATTTTTAATAGGGAGTTTTTATGGTTTCGTTGGAAGAATATTCAAAAATTAATAACCTGCTTTCAAGTTGTAACGATATGATTGACGGAAAATTTATTTTAGCGAATTATAAAATTGCTAATATTTTAAAAAACATAACCGACAGCAAGGAAGTTTATAATTTAATTGCTAATAAAATGAATAATTTTAATTTTGAGCGAGAATTTTCCAAGGCACAACTTCGCAGTTCAACAAAAGAAAATAAATTTGTTTTACCTGATGAAACAGAAAAGGCTTTGCCACTTATTTTTTGTATTTTGGTTGGTTTTAAAAACAAAGAAATTGATTTTGATGCGTTTTTAAAAGAATACTATAAAACAGAAAAAGGGCGAGCGGAAGAATATTCTAATTTTGCAACTGAATTAATATTGCCATTTAGGAATATAATCGCCAAATTTTTTGAAATTCGGGTTGAAGATATAAAAAAAGATATTATGTCTAAACTTCCAGAGCCACAAGAAGAAACAAAAAAAGAAACCCCACAACTCAATAGTAATTCAAGCATAAATCAGAAATTAAATATTTTTGTTCATTTGAATTCAAAGAATTTAGAGAAAAAAAGTTGCGGTCAAGAGATTGAAATGTTTGAAAAGGCAAAAGAAAGCGGGCAAACGCTTAGAACAAACGAAAAATACGCCGAGCAAAATGAATTAGAAGAAGGAGATGAAAATATGACAGAAGAGAATAATGAAATTGAAGATACTGTTAAAAAAGCAGAAAAATTTTTAGCAGAAGTTAAAGTGATTTGCAAAGATATTAAAAGCGAATTAAATTATGATAAAAGAGTTGGCACAAATTTAAAAGAAGACATAATTTACATAACAAATGTTATTTTATCAAATTGCGAAAAATCCGACTTTAAAAATGTTGTGGCATTAATAACCGCATATGATTATATGGCATCTTCGGTCAGAAGCATAAAATTCCTGACAAGAGAATTAAGAAATCTTGTAATTGAATTTTATAATGAATAATTTTATTCACTAAAAACAAAATCTATATGATTGTTAATACATTATATGAAAAATTTTATCGTCTAAATTTATAGAAAAAACTTCTTAGTATATTTGAGCAAAGCGTTCGAAACCACCGACTTTATTATATATAAGAGGTTTTTTATTTGCAAAACTATAAATATTTTGTAACAATAGTCACAGTCGGTCAGATTTTGCAAAGCAAAAAAAATAATTCGAACTAACGATTTTCGAATTACTCATTTTATATTTTATATTAACATTATATTATTTAAAATTATTTTTTTAAATAAAAAAATCCAGTTAAAGTTCTGTTCTGCTTTCAAGTGCTCTTGTAAGCGTGATTTCATCTGCATATTCAAGGTCAGTTCCCATTGAAACGCCTTGTGCTATTCTTGTAACTTTAACGCCGAGCGGTTTCAAAAGTCTTGCAATATACATCGCGGTTGCATCACCTTCAACATCAGGATTTGTTGCCACAATAACCTCTTCGGTGCAGTATTTGTTTATTCTTGCAAGCAGTTCTTTTATGCGTAAATCGTTCGGGCCACGATTTTCAAGCGGGCAAATTGTTCCATTCAAAACATGATAAACCCCTCGAAAAAATTTAACTTTTTCCATAACTTCAACATCTTTCGGCTCTGCAACAACACAAATGATTTTCGCCTGTCTACTCGAACATACATTGCAGATTTCCTTATCAGTATAATTTCCGCACTCTTTACAAAATTTTATGAGTTTTTTCGCAGAAATAATGCTTTCAGCAAAATCTTTCACTTCTTCCGACGATAATTTTAAAATATGATAAGCAAATCTTTGAGCAGTTTTAAAACCAACGCCTGGCAAACTTCTAAACGCCTCGACAAGCCTTTCTAATGGTTGATTCATAATATTTAAACTCCGGGCATCTGTGGAAGTTTTTCGCTTTCCATTTTGCTAATTTGATTAAGCACATCATTAACAGACGCACATATTAAATCTTCAAGCATTTCAATGTCATCAGGATTTACAATTTCTGGTTTTAAATTCACTGACTTTAAAATTTTTGCGCCAGTCATTTTAACTTCAACCATACCGCCACCCGCTGTTGCCTTAAATTCCGTTTCAGCAATTTCTTTTTTTACAACTTCCAAATCTTGTTGCATTTTTTGTGCCTGTTTCATAAGTTGTGACAAGTTTGCCCCGCCAAAACCTCCAAAACCACCTCTAAAATTATTCATAATTATCTCCTTCCACTATTTTTAAATTTATTCCCAAATTTTTCAATTTATCAATGTCTTGCTGAACTAATTCGCTTTGCCTTAAAATTCTATTAATAATAATATCAAGTTTTAAACCCTGCCAACTGATTGCCTGTTCTAATAAACTTTTATTTTTTTCCTGAATTAATATATCATAAAGCAACAATTCATCTGTATTGATTATTAACTGATTTTCCTTAATTTCAACATCAACAATATCACCGCACGCCATATGAAGCGTTATATATTTTTTTTCTTTTAGAAATAATACAATCTTACCCCAAACAGTTTTTGCACTAATTTGGGCTTTTCCGCCAGTTCCCATTTCAAATGTTTTACCAAACAGTTTATCTAGTTTTTTTTTACATCTTCGCCTGAGATAAGCCCAATTATAGTTGTTTCAATTAAAATCCTAGGCGAAAGTGCATATTTAAGTTCACTTTCAATGTTGCCAAAACTTTTCATTGCCTGCATTAAATCTTTTTCAAGAAGGCTTTTTGCTTGCAATTCAAATTTTTCATAAATATTATTTGGCAAATTAAGAATTTTATTAGGTTCATTACAAGTTTTTATAACTAGCAAATTCCTGAAATGCACACTTAAATCTTTTGCAAAAACGCTCATATTTTTGCCCTGTTTATAAGTTTTGTCAATAATTTCCAAACATTTGCCTAGATTTTTATTAAAAATGGACTCAGTTATTTCAATCAAAGTTTCATTATCATTAAGTCCTAAAATTTCAAGCACTTTATCCAACGTCAATTTTCCGTTACAATATGAAATCACCGAATCGGCAATTGACAAAGTATCTCTTACTGACCCTTCGCCTGCGTTTGCTATAACCTTGACGCTTTCTTCATCAAACTCAACATTTTCGCGTTTTAAAATATTTTTTAAATGATTTTCTAATAGCGTAGTTGAAACCAATCCAAAATCAAACCGTACACATCTTGAGAGTATTGTTGCAGGAAGTTTATGCGGTTCAGTTGTTGCCAAAATGAACACAATGTGCCTTGGTGGTTCTTCTAAGGTTTTAAGCAGTGCGTTATAAGCACTGTCAGTCAGCATATGAACTTCATCAATTATATAAACCTTATATTTAGAGTTGACTGGTGAAAACTTAACTTTTTCTCTTATTTCTCGAATTTCGTCCACTCTATTATTTGATGCGGCATCAATTTCAATAATATCAATATTGCCTGCTTCATTCATCGACTTGCAAACATTGCAACTTTCGCAGGGAGAACCATTTGAATTATTTTCACAATTTATTGCCCTGGCAAAAACTTTTGCGGTTGATGTTTTTCCCGTGCCTCTACTGCCACAAAATAAATAAGCATGAACAATTTTATTAGCCTTAACTTGATTTTCAAGTGTGCTTACAATATGTTCCTGCCCCACAATCTCGTTAAAATTATTAGGACGATATTTTCTATATAATGCTTGATATGACATTTTATACCTTTATAATTTTTATTTTTGTTAATTGCAAAATTGCCAATAAACATTTATTTTTTTCATCTTGCAAAATTGCAATATTCAACTGTATTCGTACGCAATTTGTTTAAATTTAGCAATTTTTCTGCTAGTAAGAAATCTACAACTGATAATTCAATCTTCATTGCTTTCAGTTCGTGACCAACTGGCAATGCTCTATCCTTTAGAAATTGTCTGAATTTCAATCGTAATGCTTTTTCATTTTCATTTAATTTTAAGGAATCATAAAAAGCATCTCTCTCATTGTCTACTTTAGTGATAGGCACAATTTTTTCCTTACCCGAACTTCCTTCGGTCTTTGAAATTTGCGGAAATTTACAGTTTAAAGAATTATATAATGATTTTAATTCATCTTTGTAAATAAGTAAAGCAGTTTTATTAATAGAATATTCCTTTGAATTTGAAATGCAATATAAATTCATAAGCGCCCAGCAATAACTGGGATAAAAAATCTGTACATTTTTAAAACCGGGTTTTTTAGATATGTAATTTACATATTTATCATAAATTTCTATGCTTCTTAATCTATCTATAAATTCTTCTTCCAAACTTTTCTCCTTAATATTTTACAAAGTTATTTGAATGCTTTAGGCTCTTTGTGGCTCAAATATTCTTCTTTTATCTTTTATTCTATATAAGAAATAATCGAAAATATCAAATTCTCGGTTTAATCTTTTTTCAGCCGAAGAAGGTTCTTCGCTAATGTAATTAACAGTGGGTTCAAGTTTTATTTCGGAGGATTTTGTATTTTCTTTATAATTATAAGAAATATTCAAAAATGCGTTATAAAATCCAAAATTTTTTATATCATTCATAAGCATAACGAACTCTTTCTGGTCTGAAATATAATTATTTTTTTGAGCACTTAAAAATGTGGTTTTTAGTGCGTATTTTTGTGTTTTCATAAAAGAAATAAAATTTTCATAACCGCCTTTTTGAAATGATTTATCCAAAACATCAATAATAATTTTATTATCAATTTTATCTTCGGTCAATTTATCCAATTTTTCTTTCATTTTTAAAATTTCTGGATTTCCTGAAAAATCCGCTTCAATACTTGCTCTTGTGACCATATCATCAATTTCTTCAATTTTCATTTTTAAAACTCTCCTTTTAATTTTTAGCATTTCATATATTTTTAACTTAAATTATTATATCACAAAATTTTATTAAATGGAATAATTAATTAAAAAAATCAGATTAAAAAATCTGATTATTTGATTATCTTGATTTTGCGCAATTATTTAGATTTTGTTGTTCAGCACTTTGTAAAAATGTCACAACTCCCATTTTATTGCTTATTTCTCGTCTTTCATTGATAAGTTTTTGTGTTTTACCCGGCATAGATCCTTGAATTTGTCTTTTTTCAAGATCAGTTTTCAAACTATACAAAACATCAGGAAGTTCGCTAGTGTTGCATTCTGTTTCTTCTCTCAACGATTTAATGTATGCTTCAAATTCTTTAGGAGCAAAAATTATTCCTTTTTTCTGTGCAACTTTTATGTTTCCCTCGATAAGATTATTACCAAATTTGATGTTTATTGTTTGTAATAAATATTTTTTGTAATAACCATCTACATTTTTTAAAACTGTGTCATAAATATTATTTTGCATTTTTTAAATTCTCCTTTAAAACTTAGTTTTTAATTCAATAACTAATTATATCACATTATATCAATTTTTTCAAGTTTTATTTTTCTCATTATGATTTATTAAGTCTATAATGACATTTCATCGGTCTTTGACTTTTTTCTTAAATTTATATTTTTATCTTCCACAAGCAAAACCTGCAAAAAATCAACCACTGAATAATAACTACATTCAGATGCAAGTCTACCTTCTTTTAAAGCGATTTCATAGCATTCTCTAGTCATAAAAATATCCCGCACACCATCAATATATTTGCTATAACATTTAATACTACGAACATTGCTTGAATCAATATCTTTTAAAACTATCTCTGACTTAAATTCCTCATTACAATAATACTGATTTAATGATTCAATTAAATAATCCGCAACCGTTACATAAGCACTTTCTTTTGCCACGAAGCCATTTTCAATTGCATTTTTCAAGCCTTCTTTTGTTTTATGAATTTCAAGTGAATGGCGCAGATAATCGATATATCCCGTATAAAAGTTTTCAGTAATTTTCTTATTCATTTTTTCTCCTCTATAATTTAATCTAATTTTTTTATCGCTCAAATTCGCGATTTGTGACAAATCTTTCGGAACTCTTGCCTTTTTCGGAAATTGTCTCGTGTTTCCTTTCAAAATCTGATGCAAATTTTAATACATCAAATTTCGTATTCAACTTCATTTCTTCATCTAATAACCATTTTGTTGGTTTATCTTTATATTTCTCACAAACAGATTGCAAATAATCACCGGAAAAGCCCAGCATAATATAATTTTCTTGCATACCTTCTCTGATATAGTCTTTTTCCCGCAATGATGAAGCAATCATAATTTCTTCTCTTTGTTTATAAAATTCCTCAAATACTTTTTCCATCGTTTTATTTGCAAATTCTTTGATATATAACTTATATTCAGTTATCGTAGCATTCTTATAATTATCTGAATAAGTGCATTTTTTCGTTGCAAATTCGTTATTCATATAAAGTATATATTCTACATATGCACAATAACTAAATAACTTAAAATATATTTCTTTTTTCATCATTCATTTTCCTTTTAGAAAATCATTTTATAAATCTTAACATTCAAGTTTCCGTAATCTGCGGATATTATCATATGTTTATAATTTCAATTCAGCATCTTTGCATTCCGTTTTTACTTGATTTAAAAAATATTTTTAATTCCTTGCCAATTCAATTTCTGATTGATTTCTTAATGCCTTTTGTTTTTTCATTTCATAGAAACTTATAACGGCAAATTGTTTTTTGGTTTTTTCTCTTATAACTTTAGAACTTTCAATTTGTTTATCAATATTAGCCTTTTCTTCTTCGGTTTCATTTTCTTTTTGCACTGGTTTATAAAAATTATTTTGCTCTAATGCAACAACTTTTCTTGTTCCAAGTTCTTTAAGATGTTTAATTTGAAGCAGTAAAGAATCCCCTATAAACATAAGAATTCGTTTATATTCACTTAATCTACATTTACTTTGCAAAAAACTAATTATTTTTATATATTCACTATTGCTGATTTCAAGTTTACAAAAATCTGATCTGCTTTTTATGTAATCATTAAATTCGTTATAATTTGTAACTGTCACCAAATTTGAAATTCCAAAACTTTTTTTTCTCATTTCCTGCTCCTTTAAAACTTAAACTTTGTTCTTGATTTAAAGTATAATAACATAATCTTTGCTTTTGATTTTAAGTATAATAACATAAACTTATTATTTTGTAAATAGGGCAACCCCAAAAAATGCCTAATACTTGAAAAGTATATCAGAAAACCTTAATATATATTTATGAAAATTTAAAAAAATAAATAACAAAATTAAAGTACTAAATATGCGCTATCACTGAAAACTGGCTTAAAGAACAAAAAAAGGTATATGAATACCTTTTTTAAAAAACCCTAATTTACCAAGTTGTTTTAAACTTGAGAATTAATAAACTTAACTTCATTATTTGGAAGCGTCATTCCTTCATAAAGTTCATCTACACCTTCCACAATTATGCCTTCTTGCGCTGGATAATAAACGTGCCTAATTTGTTTTTGACTAATAAATTCTCCGTTTTTATAATATAGTAAGTAACCAATATCTTCACTTCCGGCTTTCGGATATCTTAGCCTTAAATATTCTCCTTTAAAGCAAATTTTGTCATAATATTTCCCAGAAGAATCTGGTATTATTTTATCGCCCTTATGCGGTAAATTTTTTATATGTTCAGTTTTGGTTTTTATTTCCAAACCCTCTTCCAATGGTCTTCCAAAAACTTTCACTGTTACAGTTTCATTGTTTCCATTTGTCATAATATATAACGGATAACCACTGTTATTTTTAAACACTAAATCAGCGAAACCATCACTAACCATTGCATCAAAAGCACGAGGCACATAACTTACTGGCAAACTATGGTTGAAAACATTAACGACTTCAACATCTGCAAGCAAAAGTGCATTATAAAGCGTTGTTGATGCTTGGCACATTCCTCCGCCTATACCAGATACAAAATCACCTTGAACAATAATTTTTGCTTCTTTAAACTTGCCGGCATTCGTTTTTTCTTTTATTGTTTGATTAAATGATACTGTTTCATCAGGGGAAATAACCAGCCCGTTAAAAGCTCCTAAAGCATATTTAACATTAAATTTACGATTTTCTGGCGAAGTGGAAATTGAAGTTGAAAACTCGCTTCGAAGTTCAATTAGCCCTTCTAAATCAGTTTTTCTTATTTGAGGAACTATTGTTAAAACAGGGATTTCAATTGGTGCATTTTCATTATGGCGTACATTATTTTTAATCTTTTTGACCAAATTATTGACATCAACTTCCTGCCCACATCTTTCTTCCTTAAAAACAAAGACCTCTTCACCGTCCGGCTCAAAAACAATTTCAGCATTACTTGCTGGCGTATATAACTCTTCTACCATTGTTTTAATATTTTGACTAAAATTTTCCGTAAACTGATAAGACTTTTCATTCAGCACAAAATTCAGTTCGCTTAAATCATTCTCATCAATGATTTTTTCATTTAACAAAATATCTTGATTGTTACTTAGTTCAAACTTATCTTCAACCATATCGTGGTTATGATTATGTAGCCCCAACAAAGAAAAAGCCAAAATTGAAGTTGACAGTGCAATAACAACAATACTGCTTATTAAAAAATGACTAAAAAATTTATGTTTTTTCATATTATTTCTATCCTTTGCTTTATAAATTTAATAAAAATAATCTATAAACATAGTTTGAATAAAAAAATGAAAAAAATACAATAATTTACTTTCTTTTACATTTATTTTAAAATTTTATAAACAATTAAAATGAATTATAAGAAAAATTTGAAAAAATGAATGAATCTATTGAAATTTTTATAATCCAGTCTTAAAGTTTAATTAAATATTTTAATTATAATGTTTGAAAACTGAATAAATAAAAAAAATTTGACCATTTAAAAGTCAAAAATTTTATTATTTTATTATTTCGCTTAAAAAATTGTTCTAAATATATTTAAACTATTAAATTATAAGTTCAATATCTTAGATTAGGATATAAATTATTTTTTTGCCTTGGTTTTTTGCTTGTACTCTGGGTCTTTTATATAATAACCATATAGAAAATTACTCCACAAAAGTTTGAACCCCGGATATCTTTCAGCAAATATCTTTTTTGTTAAATCTGGTTGTTTATGCACTTCAAATGGATTTCCGTGTAAAGCATGTTGTCGAAGCCTATACGGCACTGCAACCATAAGTTCTTTACATCTTGGATACATTTTCTTAATAACTTTTTGCCCATCTTCCACAGACAAATGTTCCAGAACATCTCCCATTATAATAACATCATAATCAAATTCATCAAAATCAAGTACATCAGCATGCGTTATTTTTCTATATTTGTCAGCAAGTTTATATTTTTCTATATTAGGTTCCCACGCTTCAACAGCATCAATTATGAAATGATTGCCAAGCAATTTAAACCATTTACCATTACAGGGACCAATATCCAAACAGGTTGAATTTTGCGGAAATTTTTCTTTTAAATATTTTGTTACAAATTTCTTTCCAAAAAAGTATGAAGCCACTCTTTTTCTCCTTAATATTTTAAATGTTTTTATTAATAATAATTGTATCACATTTTAAAAAAATAATCAAATGTTTTAGGTAAATATATGATATTTTTATTATTATATTTATTTTTTCAAAAATCAGTGGTTTTAATAAACCGATATTTTGATTTTAAATCGAAAAATCTAAAAAGAATCAAACTTTACTGATAAATTAAAAAAGGTTTCCTTTTCTTTAAATACACTTAAAATACACTTATAAATTTTTCTAAAGATAAAGTTAATTTAGCCATTCATTAAAAAAGATTTTTTTAGGTTATTTAATTTCAATTTTCTTTAGAGTTGGATTTACTTTTTTTGAAGTAGCCACTGTTGGAAGAATTATTGACGCTTCTGTTGCAGGGATAAAGGTTGGCTGACTTCCAGTTTCATCAGCTGTTATTACAATCATTCCCAGTTCATTTTTATAAATATAACCCTCTCTTGAATTTCCAATACTAAAATAAATACTGGCTAAAGTTCCGACAGGTAAATAATCATATACAGAAGTAATTACTTTTGTAGCCCAACCATCAGGCAATGTTTCTGGCAGTTCTAAATAAGTTAAGGATTCATTATATGTTGACCCATCACCCAAATAAACGCCTGTAATCATATTTAAAGGGATTACTTGTGGTTGCCCCGAATCAGTTAAAATAAATAATCCTGTTCCATAAGACGAAGAGAATAATGATGTTGGCGTTCCAATCATATAATAAAGTCCACGCACAAAGACACTTAATACATTATCTGGATATAAGTCAATAATTTGTGATAATATATGAGTTAATTGATTAATTTGAAAATCATATAAATCATGATAACTTCCTGAGCCTATTGTTTGCATATAAACTGATAACATTGCTTTTACAGGTACATTTTGGGCTAACGCAATATCACCACCACTCATATTTATTAATGATATTGAAGTTGGTACGCTTAAAACATCAACAATTGCCATTCCATTGAAAGATTGACTTATTATTGGCGATACCCCATAAGTTGAACTTCCAGTTGACGAAGATATTATAAAAGATGAATTTATATTATTATTCCCTGTTGCAATCCACCAATTTATATGATATTTTCCAACTTGATTAAAAGTAATATTCCCTGATACTTGGTTGTATGTTATTGTTCCTTCGTTAAATATCACATTATCAAAAACAACACTTGATGTAAAACCAATATTTTGATAATTTAATTTTTGTATATAAAGATTGTTTTCCATTTTTTACTCCACATAAAAAGACTTTTTATGTAAAGAATATATATAACATTCTATGATATTAATAGAACTTTTGTGTCTGATTAACAATGTTTAAAAAAAGTATAAGTGAAACATTTAGTTTTCATTAATCTTTGACGGTTAGTTATTTTTTAAATATCCAAAAATCTCTAATTTTTTTAAACCAACACAGTGTGGACATTTCACAAGCAAACCATGAAAAAAGCCCGATATATGTCGGGCTTTTTTTATTCCAAAATATTAATATCTTGGGCGTCTTTGTTGTCTTCCAGCTTTGTTTGCTCTGCGACAATCAGGACATCTTGTTGGTTCATTTTTGAAATCTTTTTCTAAATAAAATTGTTGTTCTCCAACTGTCCAAACAAATTCACATCCGCAATCCTTGCATTTTAAAGTTTTATCTTGCATTTTTTCCTCCTATTTAAATTTTTGGATAACGCAAAAGACAAAATTTTTAAAATTAGGTTTTTGTATGTTCCCAAATTTATTAGAATGTTCTTAAAATTTAGTGCAACTTTTAATTGACACCCAAACATTCTTTGGTTGGATTGAGTGGACTCGAACCACCGACCCCCACCTTATCAGGGTGGTGCTCTAACCGGCTGAGCTACAATCCATCAGTTAGTTTTACCGACTTTTCTTTGTCGTTTTTAAGCTGTAACGTTCACTAGGGCTAAGATGTGCTCTAACCGGCTGAGCCACAATCCATTTTTCTGTTTTAATGACTTTCAGCTGTCATTCCTAATTTACTCTTGCTCATTGCAATAAATTTTATTCAATTTATTTTAATGACCTTATCTTCTCTTTGGAATTTTTGTTTCGTTTTATGATATTTATTGTTTGCTTTTTTGTTTCAAGTATTAATATTCGATAATTTTTAAAATTAGTTAAATTATTGTATCTTTCTTTCAAAGCATTCAAATTTACATAGTTTTTGAAAGTTATGTTTCAAAAGTTGATAAGTTTACATCTTTTGGTTGATTTCTTTATTCATTATTATATATTATGCCAAAAGAATACTGGTGGAGATAAGCGGACTTGAACCGCTGACCCTCTGCTTGCAAGGCAGATGCTCTAGCCAACTGAGCTATACCCCCGAACTTTATTAATGATATCAAAAATAATATTCTTTGTCAAGTATATTTATATTTTTCTTGATACATTTTGACAAACTTTTTCGTTATTAATAAAAAATAAAAATTAAAATTAATAAATTAATACTCAAACAAAACATATTGACAAAGACAATTCTAAATGATATAATTTTTTTAATTCAAAACTTATTAAAGCATAATTTGAGGGTAAACTTATGGAATCAGAAACTGAGTTAAATCAATTAACAATAAAAGAAGTGATTTTCCAAAAAAATAAAGCGAAAGAAGAAGCATATTGTGGAGCATTACTTGTTGGATTAACCTCACTTGCCTCTATATACATAGGGTCTTCGTTAATGGATATTAATGCTTTTAACTATTTATCTTTTTCTTTTAACATTTTGTTAACATTAGCAAATGTTTCATGTTTATCCGGTTCAATATTGTTCACCATAAAAAAACTAGCAAAAAAGGCAGACTGCCAAGCCATTATCGATAAATATAATGATGTTGAAACTATAATAAAAAATAATTTAACCCCTAAAAGAATAGATCCTTGTAATAGCCATAAAAAACCTCGCGGGCAAATTATAAACGCAAGTTACCGAGTTGTCCAAGAAAAAGAAATCTAAAAATACTTTTAAATAAAAATTTTGTTTGTATTCGCTATTTTTTAAACAACAAAAACATATTTAACAATAAAATTAAAAAAGCAAAAAATCATTATCAGATTTGCTTTTTTTATTTTTGATTGTCTTTATTGATTTTTTATAATTTCTCTTTGATTAGCAATTAAATTATTTAAATTTTCTGCTAATGTGTTTATTGATAAATTTTCTTTTGAAATATCATAAAGCCTTCCACTACGTAACATATTAATATAATAATCGCCGTTTGCTGTATAACTCAAACTGAAACCAGCAATTTCTTTACGTTTAAGCTTAGGGCAAGTTTCGTCATTATTTATGTAATCAAATAAATTGCCAGCAATGGGCGGAAATTTTGTAAACGCACTTTTTATACTGATTTTCTTTATTATTTGTTCATTTACAATATTAAAAAAGTTTTTTTCATTCAGATGAGTTCCGTAACAATATATTGCAAACCTGCGACACAAAATGTTATCATTACCCCTATATTTATCAAGAATAACAAAAATATGTTCATCAATCAAATTTAACAAACCGCCTAAATATTTTTCACTGCTTTCATCAATTATGATTGAAATATATTTATTATGATTACAGCACGCATGAGTTTTTATATTTAGTTGCCAAAGATTTAACAATAAATTTTCTAATTGCTTACCACCCTCGGAGAAATCCCTTGCCATTTTTTTAAAATCTTTTATTTGATCAAAATTATACATTACATTATTAACTGACATTTTATCCTTATCAATAAATTAAATTGTCATTGATTATATTATATTTTCATAAAAAAATCAATATCCAAATTTAATTACAAATGAAAAAATCCCACTTACGGTTGGATAAGTTCTCACTTGAAAATTTGAAAAACAAAAATATACGCAAAAATTAACTACAATAAATTTTTGCTATTTATTTCGCCGTAATATTGTAGTTAATTTTTGTAAAATTCAATTCTCACAAATTTGAGATATTTTAAATCAAAGATGAACCGCCGTCAACCACGATTGTTGAACCAGTGCAGTATGAACTGTCAGATGATGCTAAGAACATAACCGCTTTTGTGAGTTCTTCCGGCTGTCCAATACGCTTCATCGGAATTGAATTAACATATTCCTTAAACAAATCTTTTATATCATCAGAGCCAAGCATTGCTGTATCCACCGCTCCAGGGCAAATTGTGTTTACTCTAATTTTATATGGTGCCCAATCAAGCGCCGCAACTTCGGTTAATGCCCTAACGGCAAATTTTGAACTATTATACGCTGCCCCTGCAGGCATACCTTTCAAGCCTGCAACTGAAGAAATGTTTATAACCGACGCATCTGTGCCTTTTTTTAATAAATTCAAAGAATGTGTCATTCCTAAAAATACTGAAACTTGATTTACATTAACAACACGCATATATTCATCAAATGTCATCATTCCAAGAGGTTTAAATAATACAATGCCTGCATTATTAACCAAAATATCAAGTTTGCCATATTTTTCATCAATTTTTTTGATTACATTAATCCAATCTGCTTCCTTTGAAACATCTTGCTTAATAAAAGAACAGTTTTTTAAACTTGATGCAATCTCTTCGCCTTCTGCTGTCAAAACATCTGTTATAAAAACAGTTGCTCCTTCTTTAACAAATGCCTCAGCATGCGTCTTTCCCATACCGCGTGCGCCACCGGTTATTAATACAATCTTATTTTTGAATTTCATTGCTTTTATCTCCTTAAAAATAATTTTACATTATATTATCCATAAATATCAAATAAAATATTACTTAATTTTTAAATCATAATATAGGGCGAGCGGGCAATGCCAACCTAACGGACAAAGCGAGCGGGCGAAGCAGGGCGAGCGGGCAATGCCAACCAAACGGACAAAGCGAGCGG
The DNA here is from genome assembly GCA_028694075.1 of Clostridia bacterium. Lineage (GTDB taxonomy): Bacteria > Bacillota > Clostridia > Christensenellales > UBA1242 > UBA5489. Next base: position 107 of record JAQUUD010000029.1, on the reverse strand, counting down.
GCGAAGCAGGGCGAGCGGGCAATGCCAACCTAACGGACAAAGCGAGCGGGCGAAGCAGGGCGAGCGGGCAATGCCAACCTAACGGACAAAGCGAGCGGGCGAAGCAG
>JAQUUD010000079.1 GCA_028694075.1 Clostridia bacterium | reverse complement strand
CTGGACCGTTTCAACCACAACCTAGACCACCATTTCCCCAACCACGTCCGCCGTTTCAACCTCAACCAAGACCGCCGTTTCAACCCCAACCAAGACCACCGTTTCAACCACCGTTCCAACCGCCGTTTCAACCAAGACCGCCAGTTTTCCCTCCGTTCCCGCCAGCAAGCAACCGTGCAATTTTGCTTATAACCCAACTTTATTATGAACTGGGGAATTTGCAGATTTTATATTTACAACTGGCAAGTTATGCCCCAGATGTTAATTCCGCAAGTCAGTTAAACACTTACGCTAATGAAGTTCTAATTTTAAGACAATCGGTTTTGGAAATTTATCGGACATTAACCGGCAGGACACTTCCAGCAACATCAAGCAGATATTTAAGCCCAGTTTTAACCGGAGATTATTGCACAGATTTAGGAATTGTTTATAGTTATGCGAGTTCAATTTCTTCAAATCTTTTGCAATTGTTAAGAATTGTTGATGTTAACACAATTAACAGACAACTTTCAATTATTTTGGCAACGATAAATAATCAATTAATTGGTTTAAACAATTTAACCACAATATGCGTTTAAGATTGAAAAAAAATTATTAGTTAAGCGCTAACTATAATTGATTTACCAAAAAATTTTTCTTAAAAAATGAATTAGAACTAAAATATTTAATTTAGTTCTAATTTTCTATTTCCCAACTTTCATTGATTTAATTTGATTAACCAGATTTTTTGCTGTGAAATTGAAATGTTCCATTGCTTTTATATCACTTCCGCTTGTGCCATAAGAGTTAATATTTAAAAACAAACCATCTAACCCTATATATTTATGCCAAACATTATCATTTGAAGCTTCAACGGCAATTCTTATTTTTATATCACTTTTTATTACTTGTTTGATATATTTTTCTGACTGTTTTTCAAAAAGTTCAATTGAAGGTACGCTCACAACGCAAACTTTTTTATTGGTTTTATTTAACAAATCTTTTGCTTCAAGCGCGATTTTAACTTCATTCCCAGAGGCGAATATTATAATTTCGGCATCTTTATCTTCGCTTATAACATAAGCACCCTTTTTTGCCTGTTCAAAGTCAGAATTTTCAATTTTTGGCTGTAAATTTTTTGATAATACCAGTGCACTCGGACACTCATTTTCATAAATAACTGAGTGGCACGCTAAAAGTTCCGTATTGTCTGCGGGTCTAAAAACAGTAAAATCAGGAATCGCTCTTAACTGCGACAACTGCTCGGTTGGCAAAAGTTTGCCATATGTTCCGTCAAGCACACTATCGTGAGTGAATAAATATAAAACTGGGAGTTTCATTTGAGCGGTGAGCCTGATTGACGGCAGAAGAAAACCTGCATTTGAAAGCAATGCCCCGCAAAAGGTTGGAGCACCGAAATATAAACTGATGCCGTTGCAAATCCCGCCCATTGCACAGTTTCTTGCTCCGAACAAAATATTTCTTCCACGATAATTGTTTTTTGAAAATGATTTTTCGTTAATAACGGCTTTTGTTAACATTTGGCAATCTGCATTTCCGCCCATTAAGCAAAGTCTAACAGATGCAATCTGATTTAAAACAATATTATTGAACTCTAAAACATCTTCAGACTGCTCCATTTTGCCTTTTAATATTTTTAAAAATTGAATTTTAGGCTTTTCATAAAAAGCATTAAGTTGCTCAGCCAGTTCGGGGTGAGTGTTTTTATATAAAACAACTCTCCTTTCCCACTGTGAATATTTAACCTTTAATCTTCTGCTTGTTCGCATACAAAATTGTTTTACTTCATTTGAAACATTGAACGCACCATTAAGGTTATAATCTGCCTTCATTTTTTCAATTTCATTATGCCCCAAAATCTCATTATGAATTGTATAATCGTTTTCCAAAGTTGAACCGTGACCAACCTTTGTTTTAAAAATTATTATTGTTGGTCTTAAACTGTGTTTTGCACGCATAATAGAAAAAGTATTCCAAAGATAACTGTTTCCATTATATACAGTTATAACTTTCCAGCCCATCGCTCTAAATTTAGCCCTTATGTTTTCATTATTAATAGAACTCAAATTACCATCATTTGTTGTGTTTGTGCTATTATAAAGCAAAATTAAGTTTTTCAATTTTAAAGTTCCCGCAAGGCTTACGGCTTCCTGTGCTACGCCGGACATAAGACAGGCTTCGCTGACGAAACAATATGTATGATTATTTATAATATCAAATTTTTGAACATTAAATTTTTCAGCAAGGCACGCCTGAGAAATTGCAAGCCCGACCGCTGTGGCAACGCCTTGCCCCACAGGTCCTGATGTGCAATCAATTCCTTCCGTCACATCAAATTCGAGAGAATAAGGCGTTTTACTTTCAAACTGGGCATAATTTTTCAAATCAACACCCGAGATTTCGAGTCCAAACATATTCATTAAAGCATACACAGCCGAACTTGCTGAGCTTGCTGATAAAACAAAACGGTCACGATTAACATATTTTTCACCGCCAAAAAAATTATAATGGTCTTTAAACAAAGCAAAAAGAATTGCGCTTCCACTAAGAGCAACTCCAGCATCTCCTGCTTTGCCGGCAGATATCATCTCGGCGGATAAGACTCTTAATGTTTCAACTGATTTTTGATTTAATTTCATGGATAAACACTTTCCTTTAATTCGATTTTAATTTTTTGATATTATATTGCGTTTATAACTTTAGTTAATATTTATTATTATCAATAATTTTATTAATTTAATTATATTTTATTTTTTATTTTTTTAATTTTAAAGTTTAGATTAATAATTTGAACTTCTATAGTTTATTTCAATTTATTTATTTTTATTAAATTTCTTAAGTAAATAATTAAAAAATTAACTTAATTTTTTTAAAGTATTAACAATCTTATTTGCAAAACTTTTTTCAATTAAAAAATCACTTTCAACACTTATTGCAATAGATTTTAAAAACTTATCCCTGTCTTCGAATGCCAAGTCATTAATTTCAAAATTTTTTTCCTTTAATTTGATTAACTGCTCCCTGCTTAGTGCAACGTAAATTTTTTCATAATCATTGAACAATTTTTGATTGTTTACAAACAATTCATAAGACGCATAATAAAGCATATCATCTAATTGCAACGCATCTTGTAAATATTTTACTTCTTGATTTTTTAAATATTCAATGCCACACTTTGCTAATATGCGTTCAGAATCAAAGA
>JAQUUD010000078.1 GCA_028694075.1 Clostridia bacterium | reverse complement strand
CCAATGAAAGAATAAGCATGTAGAAAGCTTATTTGTTTCTTGTTTGGACCAGGGTTCGACTCCCTGCAAGTCCACTCTTAAAAATACTAATTACTTGATATTAAGTAGTTAGTATTTTTGCTTTTAGCCATTTGCCCCCTATTTACCCCACGAAGCGTACTTTTGCGCTTTTATCTCCAAAATGCACCATACATTAAGATTGATTTTTTCGATTTGAGATTAGGCGTATTTGCGTCTATATTTTTTATTTTACCCTTGCCCTAATCTTATCGTTATTAATCCCCCTCTTTGCTATAGACACAAGACATAGAAAGAATAGTTTAAGCTTTCAAAAAATATTTGTTGCTGTGGAAGGCATTCGTAGAAAGGATAAGGGATTTGTAAAGATCGAAAGTAGGGGTAATTGATAAAAAAGAGAAAAAGTATTGACATTTTTATAAAATGTTGTATATTTGCAATCTGAATAATACCAGCCACGCTTCCCACAAGAACAGCGCACCCGGGCTGGTTTTCGATTTTTATGAGTATGAGAAAATATTGTAAACCTGCGATTTCTATTAAAGCTCAAATTGATAAATTAGAAAAACGAGGATTGAAGTTCAAAGATGCTACTGAAGCTGAAGAAATATTATCTAACATAAGTTATTATAGATTGAGGGCGTACACTTATCCTTTTCAGGACAATAAAAACCCAGGCCATCCCTTTACGCAAGAAATAACATTTGAAGAGATTATTAAATTATATGAGTTCGATTCAAAATTACGACTTATTATTTTTGAAGCTACTGAATATATTGAGGTAGCATTAAGGACACAGATAGTTTATCAAATGTCTATCAAAAATGGAAGCCATTGGCATTCCGAACCTAAATTTTACCGAGACTCATATAGATTCGCAAAACATTTGACTACTTTACAAGAAGAGATAGACAGAAGCAAAGAAGATTTTATTAGCCATTACCGAAAAAATTATAATGATCCCCAGTCCCCTCCGGCATGGATGAGCCTTGAAGTTGTTAGTATGGGGCTCCTCTCTAAAATGTTTAAGAATTTAATATTTGGTGAGGAAAAGAAAGCAATACTCAGTCATTTTGGGCTTAAAAAAATAGACATTTTAGAAAATTGGATGCTTTGTTTCGCCACATTGCGTAATATTTGTGCACATCATAGTCGGGTTTGGAATAGAAGATTAATTCAAATAAATATACCCAAGGATACTATTGATGAATTTCTAAACAATGTAAATTCTCAACCTAATAAACTTTATATCACTTTATCTTGTATGGTTTATATGCTTAAACGTATAAACCCTAAATGTAATTTTGTTGAAAGCATTAAAGAATTAGTTAGCTCTTTTGATGGGCCTTCTAAAATTTTGAAAGATATGGGTTTTCCTCCTGATTGGGAGCAGGAAAAACTATGGAATTAGTTCATAAGACTCGGCTTTATACAATAAAAACCTTTTATAACTACTAGATAGTTGCAAAAGGTTTTTATTATTTTTGTCGGACACCAATATTAAAATATAAACAGAGGCAATTAACTATTGACGCTTTTTTATTTATAGAACGCTTTTCTGCTCTATCCCTGCCCTCTTTTCTTCTTGAGTAGGCTCAAATTTTAATAATGTATTCTCTTGCCAATATAGCAGAGCCTCTGATATATCATTGATGTAAGGTATGGCTTTAAGATATTCATTAGGCTTTAAATTGTAGTTGTGCAGTTCTTTGAATGACCCCTCTACTATCTCCACCTCATCAATACTCTTTTTTACCTTATTTTTATTTATATTTGTTTTTACTCGTGAGTCAATAAATTTTTTTAAAGGCCAAGATTAATACGCAGAAATTCCAACTGTAAAGATAAAATAAAAATAAAAATACAATAAAGTTTCTTTATAAGGAAACAATATTGTATTTTTGCCGTTATAAACAAACTAGTTATATTATGCAAGAAGCAAAGTTTGATGTTGTTTATTCAGAAGAGGCAAAGTCTTTTTTACATAGAATTGATGAAAAAACAAGGGTAAAGATACTTGAAAACATTGATAAAGCTACAAAACTAATAGACCCAAAATTTTTTAAAAAACTAAAAGGCAATATTTGGGAGTTTAGGACACTATACAATAGCAAAAAATATAGAATACTTGCATTTTGGGATAAAGATAATAAGAAAAAAACTTTGGTAATTGCCACACATGGATTTATTAAAAAGACAAGTAAGGTGCCACAAAAAGAAATAGACAAAGCAAACCAAATAATGAAGATATATTTTGAAGAAAAACAATAAAACTATGAGTAAGAAATTTTATACTCACGATGAAATCTTAAATGAGTTTATCGGAGAAAAAGAAACCCCTGCAAGGATTGAATTTGATATGAATGTAGAGTTATTTTTGGTAGGTAGGAAGATAAAAGAATTAAGAGAGGCAAAAGAAATGACACAGGAAGATTTAGGCAAATTGATAGGAGTACAAAAAGCCCAAATCTCAAAAATAGAGAACGGCAACAACTTAACAATATCAACCATTGCAAAGGTATTTAATGCGTTGGGATTAAATTTAAAACTTCAAATAGAAGATAATAATATGACTGTTAAAACATGTTAGTGGACTTCTTGGACTAATATGAAAATATAATAAATTCAATCACTTATAACGTTTTTAGTCTGCTTTTTTGATAATCAAACATAATTAAAGAAAAACAAGAAGATGAAAAATATAAAAGTAATAATAGGATATACGGGTACAAATTTTTGTGCATGTAGTGAACAAATTTTAGGTTGTGTTGCAACTGGTTCAACAATTGAAGAGATTAAAAAAGAATATACAGAGTTGTTAGATTTTCATATTGAGGGAATGGAGGCAGATAAAGAAACATTACCCGTTGAACGTGGAAAATATAAATTAGTATTTGAGTTAGATACACAAGCACTGTTAAAACAATATCAAAATATTATTTCTTTCTCTGCATTAAGCAAAGTAACTGGGATTAATCAAAGACAATTGAGCCATTACGCAAATGGTATAAGAACTCCACAAGCAAACCAAAGACAAAAGATAGTTAAGGGACTTCATGAAATAGGAAAAGAATTTATTTCTGTTTCTTAATTATTGTTTGACTTGACTCCAAAAATTTCGTTTTACTTGTTTCTGCTTTTCTGTTTATTCCATAACCTCGTTTATTGGTCTTATTTAATTGCCTAAGAGCGGTTATTTATTTTCTTGTAATAAACTATTTGTATTAGAGAAAAA
>JAQUUD010000077.1 GCA_028694075.1 Clostridia bacterium | reverse complement strand
CCAATCATAACCGTTAAAGTTATAATCAAAGCGGTCCCCTTTGCAATCAATTTTTGCACCCTTTTATTTAACATAAACATTTTTAAATCCTCCTTATTTTTATAAAATGTTATAGTATGTATTACTAACTAAATTAATAATAAACTATTATTTTGCTAAAGTCAATAAAAATTAAAAAATTTTTTTAAAATCCTGCAAAAAAGTTTATATAAATATAACTAGTATTACTAATAATATATATAATATACTATAATTTTTCATAAGTCAACTATAATAACAAAATTTTTTAAATATTTGTTAAATTTTAAATTAGTATGTGTATTTCATAATTTTATTACTCAATTTGAATATTTGTTGCGGATAAAACTGACAAACGAGAATATTATTATATAAAACAAGCGGTCGAAGGGTAGAAGAAGTGGTGAGCGGGTATTGGTATAGTCGCGAGCGGGCTGGTCAAACGGGCAAATCGACAAATCAAACGGACATTTCAAACAGTCAAACGGGCAAATTTACCGGAGTCATACGGGCAAGTCGACAGTCGACCGGACATTTTGACAGTCTAACGGGCAATTTTAACAGAGTCAACCGGACAAGTCGAACGGAGTCGAATGGGCAAGTCCACAAGTCAAACGGACTAAGCGAGCGCGTGAAATTGTGCGAGCGGACAATGTCAAACGGGCAAGTTGACAGTCAAATGAGCGGGTTAACTCAGTCAAACGGGCAAATCTACCGGAGTCAACCGGGCAAAGCGAGCGGGCGCAAGCAGGGCGAGCGGATTTTGTTTTTACTAAACATATTAAATGCTTATAAATGTCTTGTTATTTTCATAAAAAAATTTATTATTTAACATTTTTTTAAATATTGTACTTTTATATTTAATTTAAAAAATATAAAAAAATATAAAAAATTAAAGAAAAAATTAAAGAAAATAAAGGGAATTAGGTTTTTGCGTCGAATAAAGAATTAACAAAGATTTTTTACAATAAAATTATTTTAGTTTTACAAGGATAAAAATGGAAGATAAGTCATATTATGGACAAGGTTTTATTGAGAAACTAAAAAAATCAAATGATATTGTTGCTGTGCTTTCTAAATATATAAAACTAGAAAAAAAGGGCAAAAATTACTGGGCATGTTGTCCATTCCATCACGAAAAAACTCCGTCTTTTTGCATAAATGAATATGAGCAGTTTTATCATTGTTTTGGCTGTGGCGAATCCGGCGATGTGATTACTTTTTTGCGTAAGTATGAAAAAATGGATTATCCCGATGTCATAAAAATGCTTGCAGAGAATAGCGGAATGAAAATTCCTGAACTCGAAGAAAACGAAAAATACATAAAAGCAAAAAAACTTAAAGATAAGTGCCTTGAAATTTTAAATTTGGCAAAAGACAGTTATATGGCAAACATTTATAAACCCACAGCACTACTGGCACAAAATTACATCAGAAAAAGAAAGGTTGGCAAAAAAGAACTTGAAGACTTTGAACTTGGATATAGCAAAGACCCGTTTGAACTTGTAAACTTTTTAAAAGCAAAAGGTTATTCAGATGCCGAACTTAAAGCATCAGGTGTTTGCGAAATTGGGAAAAACGGCAAGCCTTATGACTTCTTGGCTGAGAGGCTGGTCTTTCCGATTGTTAATTCACTCAACAATTGCATTGGTTTCAGCGGGCGTGATTTAAAAAACTCTGGAATGATGAAATATAAGAACACATCTGCAACCTTACTCTTTGATAAAAGCAAAACAATTTATGCAATTAACTTAGTTAAGAAATATAAGCAAGAATCAGGATTTAATTACATAATTTTGGTGGAAGGTCAATTTGATGTTGTTTCAATGCACAAAGCAGGGTTCAAAAACACGGTAGCCTGCCTTGGCACCGCCATAACAAAAGAACATATCAGAGAATTAAAGCGGTTCGCGGACACGGTTATACTTTGCCTTGATGGCGATGATGCCGGTCAAAAGGCAACAGTTCGGGCGATTGACAATTTAACTAATTCTGGGCTTATGATTAAAGCGGTTAAACTGCCTGATAAGCAAGATCCTGACGAATTTTTGAAACTTCACGGACCTGAAGAGTTGCAGTTACTTATTGATAATGCAGTTTCAGATATTGAGTTTAAAATTTTGTTTGTCAAGGAAAAATATAACCTTGCCAAAGCAAATGAAAAGACTTTGTTTATTAAAGAAGTTTTAAATATAATTTCTAAATTAAATTCAGAAGCCGAACAAGAAATATATTTGAAACGACTTGAAAGTTTAACAAGCATATCCGCCGATATTTTAAAAAGGGATATGCGTGCTGGTCAAGTTAAAACAATTAAAACCCAAGAAGTTATATCAGAACAAGATGCCCTCTCAAAAGCATTTGAATTTGTTTTAGCATCATATTTGCATCATAAAGAGTTCGCTAATTTAAATTCGGATTTTATTGATTATTTAACAAATGATGAATATAAAAAATTATTTCAGTTAATTTCTGAAAAAGAAAAGCATAATGAGAAATTTTTGGTTGCAAATGTATTTGATGAATTTGATGTGGATAACAATGATGAAATAAAAAAATTGATTAATTTTAATTTTGATATAATTGAAAATCAAAAAGACTATTTTAATCAATGTTTATGGCGGATATTAGAAGATCATTTAAAGTTTAAAAAAAGTTTGTTAAGTAAACAATATTTAAATGAAACTTCAGCACAGCGAAAGGCGGAAATTTTAAAAGAAATAAATTTAATAGAAAAAAAACAAAAGAATAAAAAATTGGAGGAATTTTAAATCAAATGGAAGAAAGAATTGAAGATGAAATTAGGAAATTTATAGATATTGGAAACAAAAAGGGGTCATTGAATGAAGATGACATTTATTTTAGAATGCTTAAATATGAAGCAACCGCAGATGAAACCAAATTAATTATTGAAAAACTTGAAAAATTAGGCATAAGAATTATTAAATCAACAGAACACGACTATGAAAGTTTGGAATCAATAGATAGTATCGTAGCGCAAATAAATGTTAATGACCCAGTAAAAGTATATTTGAAAGAAATTGGCAAAACACCTTTGCTTTCTTGCGAAGACGAACTTGAACTTGCAAAAAAAGCAAGCAAGGGAGATTTAATTTCCAAGCAAAAACTTTCTGAAAGCAACTTAAGGCTTGTTGTCAGCATTGCAAAAAAATATTCAATAAGACCAAATATGCAATTTTTGGATTTAATTCAAGAGGGCAATATGGGGCTTTTAAAAGCGG
>JAQUUD010000076.1 GCA_028694075.1 Clostridia bacterium | reverse complement strand
TTAAAACATCTGAAAAAGATACTGGCTCAGTGTTTGTTCAAATTGCAATTTTAACTGAAAGAATTAATCATTTAACTGAGCATTTGAAAATAAATAAGAAAGATAACCATTCAAGAAGAGGTCTTTTAAAAATGGTTGGGCACAGAAAAAATTTACTTAGTTATTTACAGAAAAAGAACATAAATGAATATCGTGAATTAAAACAAAAATTAAGTATCAGATAATTTTTAGCTGGCGGGAACACCAGCTTTTTCTATTTTTTGAATTTAAATTTAATTGTTTAAATCATTGCTAATAAATTCCATTACTAGATTAAATTATTTTGATTAAAAAATTTAATGAATAATTAAAATCGAAATATTAAACTTAAAAAAATATACTTAAAATATATCGCAATTTCAAATTCAATAAAAATTTACTGAAAAGAAAAAGAGGTTTATAAAATGGTTAATAAAAATGCAACTGTGTATAAAACAATAATGGGTGGCAAGGAAGTCATAATTGAAACTGGCAAACTGTGTGAACTCTCTCACGGTTCGTGCTTGGTGAAATGTGGCGAAACATTAATTATGATTAATGTTACGATGTCGGAAGATGTAAGGGAAGGCATTGATTTCTTCCCACTCGAAGTTGAATTTCAAGAAAAAATGTATTCAGTCGGCAAAATTCCCGGCGGTTTTAAACGCAGAGAAGGCAGAGGCAGTGATAAGGCGATTTTGGTTTCTAGATTGATTGACAGGTCAATCCGACCTTTATTCCCTAAAGGATTTTTTAATAATGTAAATGTTGTTGCAACTGCATTGTCGATTGACCCAGATGTTCAACCCGAACCGCTTGCTATGCTTGGTGCAAGTTTTGCTTTAACAATTTCAGGTTTACCTTTCCAAGGTCCAACGGGTTCAGTTAATGTGGCAATAGTTAATGATGAATTTATAATCAATCCGAATGCGTCGCAATGTGAAAAAAGCGTGCTTAATTTAATTGTTAGTGGAACAGATGAAGCAATTTTAATGATTGAAGCGGGTGCAAAAGAAGTTACCGAAGAACAAATGCTCAAAGCAATAATGTTTGCCGAAGAAGAAATCAAAAAACTGGTAAAATTCCAGCAGAATATTAAAAAGGACTTTGAAATCCCAACAAAAGAATATACTTTATATGAAATTGACAAACAACTTGAAAAAGATGTTAAAGAATTTGCTGATAAAAAATTAAACTGGGCTTTAAGCACATTAGATAGGCAAGAAAGACAACTTAGACAAAGACAAATTGACAAGGAAACAAAGGAACAATTTGCCTTAAAATATGTTGAGAAAGATAGAGAAATAGGCGATGTTTTATATAGAGTCTTAAAAGAAAAAGTAAGAAAGAAAATAGTTGAAGATGGCGTTCGTCCAGATGGGCGAAAGGTTGAGGAAATTCGACCAATATGGTGTGATGTAAATCTTTTGCCGAGAGTACACGGCACAGGGCTTTTCACTCGTGGGCAAACACAAGTGTTAACAACTTTGACACTTGGAACAATAAATGATGCGCAACAACTTGATGGCTTTGAAGAGGAAGATTTAAAGCGTTATATGCATCAATATAATATGCCCCCTTATTCGACTGGCGAAGCACGAAGTATACGTGGACCTGGAAGAAGGGAAATAGGACACGGTGCCTTGGCAGAAAGGGCATTAGAGCCGATGATTCCTTCAGAAGAAGAATTTCCTTATTCGTTGCGTCTTGTTTCAGAAGTTTTGAGTTCAAACGGTTCATCATCAATGGCAAGCGTATGCGGTTCAACTCTTGCATTGATGGACGGCGGTGTGCCGATTAAAGCGCCAGTTGCCGGCATTGCAATGGGACTAATCAAAGAAAAAGACAAGGTGATTGTGTTAACCGATATTCAAGGGCTTGAAGATTTTCTAGGTGATATGGACTTCAAAGTTGCAGGCACGGAAAACGGCATTACTGCAATTCAGATGGATATAAAAATTAAAGGCATAAATGAAGACATTTTAAAAACAGCATTAAAACAAGCGAAAATCGCAAGAATAAAAATATTAAATTTGATGCTTGAAGTCATTGAAATGCCAAGAGAAAATTTGTCAAAATATGCACCCAAAATTATAACTTTTGAAATAGATCCTGAAAAAATTCGTGAAGTAATTGGCTCTGGTGGGAAAATAATCAATAAAATTATTAGCGAAACGGGCGTAAAAATTGATATTGAAGATAATGGGAAAGTGTTTTTAGCATCTGCTGACAATGAAATGACACAAAAAGCAAAGCAAATTATTTTGAATATTGCTGAAGATGTTATAATTGGTAAAATATATAACGGAAAAGTTGTGAAGACAATGGATTTCGGGGCATTTGTAGAAATTGCACCCGGAAAGGAAGGAATGATACATATTTCAAAATTATCATCTCAAAGAGTTGAAAAAGTGGAAGATGTGGTGAAGGCGGGAGATAATGTCAAGGTTGAAGTTATTAAAATTGATGACCGCAACCGCATTGGGCTTAAATTAATTGAAGTTTTAAAAGAAATTTAATTTTATGAATTTAAAAGATTGAAATAAAACAAGAAGTGAAATCACTTCTTATTTTTTCACCGTGCGAGTTATAAAAAACAACTTTTTAGCAACCGTACGATAATTTTTATATGTGAAAATCTATTAAGGTCAATAATGTTAATTTACAATAATAAAAAGATAAGATGTCGACGAAATGTTTTACCAAACTCGTTCTGTATCCTATCTTAATTTAATATATATGTGAGAAATACAAACAAGACAATATATATGCTTAAAAAAGTAATAGATTTGAAAATTTTAAAAAATTGCGAAAATCTTTTTAGTTCGACAGTTTAAGTTTGTAATTTACGCCAAAGTTATTGCATACATTTTAATATGAAAATATTTTATATGAAAATTAAATCAAGTTCAGCGTATAGAGAAATAATTGTTAATTTGGTTATAATTTTTGTGCTTATGACAGTGCTGGCTTTTTCTTATGCTGGCGGAACTTTAAAGGTTTTCAACAGCAATAAAGGCACAAAAGCAATTTATCAAGGTAATACAAGCAGTAATAATGTTGCACTTATGATTAATGTTTATTGGGGCGATGAATTCATTAGTCCGATGCTTGAAATCATTGAAGAAAAAAATATAAAATGCACATTCTTTATTGGCGGTGTTTGGGCGTCAGTTAACGAAGATTTAATAAATGAAATAATTGCAACAAATTGTGAAATTGGCAATCACGGATATTTACATAAAAGTCAAGATAAATTAAATCAGCAGGAAAGTTATGATGAAATAAATAAAACTCATAATTTAG
>JAQUUD010000028.1 GCA_028694075.1 Clostridia bacterium | reverse complement strand
AAAGAAGCAGACATATTTCTCCAAAGGAGAGAGAAAACACCGCTTATCACGAATCTGGTCATGCAATTTTATTAAATAAATTGAAATTTGTTGAAGACACTCAGGAAGTTTCAATCATTGCTAGAGGAGTTGCCGAAGGTTATACTTTAAGATTGCCTGAAAATGATGATAATTCAATGACTTTTAATAAACTCAATGACTTAATTGCAAGTTGTATGGGCGGAAGAATAGCCGAAGAAATGATTTTTGAAGATGTAACTGTTGGTGCATCAAAAGATATTCAACAGGCAACAAAACTTGCAAGAAGAATGGTTACTGAATGGGGCATGAGCAAAAGATTTGGTTTTATGGGTTTTGACTCAGAAGCCGAAGTCTTTGTGGGTAGAGATTATCATTCACGCGCGCAATATTCTGAAAAAACAGCAGGAATGATTGACGAAGAAATAAATGAAATTTTGAATTATAATTATGCAAGAGCAAAGAAAATTTTAAACGACGATATTGAATTGCTTCATAGAATGTCTAAACTTCTTCTTGAAAAAGGAACAATATACAAGCAAGAAGTTGATATGCTTATTGAAGGAAAAAGCCTTGAAGAAATTATTAATCATATGGACGAAGAAGAAAGAGTAAGACAAGTTAAGGCGGAGAAAGGCAGGAAAGAAAGAGAAGAAATAAACAAACTTCGTGAACTTGATATGAAAGTTAAAACAAGTGAAGTGTTTTTAAAACACGGAATTATTACAGAGCAGGAACATAAAAATATTGTTAAAATAAGAAATGATTATCTTGCAAAAACAAAAAAGAATTTAGCAAACAAGGGAAAAACAGAATCAGATTTGAGTTCAACTGTAAATGCGGAAAAAGTTGATGGGAATGTATCGGAAGTTAAAAAGAATAGAAAAATTGATAAAAAAACTAGCAGTGTAAAGAATAAAAACACAAAAACAACTAAGAATAAAACTAAAAAAACAGGGACGGAGATTGACGCTAAAAAAGTTCAATCAAAGCCAAAAGAACTAAAAAATAAGAAAAATGATTCTGATTCTGATAAGAAAGGAGAATAAATTTTAAATGAAAAAGAAAATTGGTTTAGGCATAGGATTAGGGCTTATTGGATTAATTTCGATTATGGTTATTGTTATGGTAACCGTGTCGGTTAATTATAAGCCTGCAATTTTAGCGCCAGATAGAATAACAGTGTATGATAATCAAGATAGTGAGGATAATTTGCTTTTTTGCTCCACTTCCCAAAATATAGAAATTTATAATAAGACATTGGACCTTTTTGAGCAAAGTTTTTCAAGAAGTTTCTTATCGGCTTTTTTTGCAGGGCAGTTGAGTGGCGAAGCCAAAGTTTCACAAGTTACGACGTTGCAAACCTTTTCAAATTATAAAGTCGTTTTAAAATTCAATAGTGAGCAAACATTAACAGTTAATGGCGTGGATTCAACGCATAAATATGATAAGATTATTTTAGAAGTTAAAAATGTTAATTCATATAGGGAACTTAACATTTATTTCCAGCAAGTTGCAAATCCGGAATATTATTATTTGATGACAACTTATGCCAATCAATGTTCATTTTTTGAATATTTAGATACTTTAGTTTATTTATAATAGTTGACTGTGGAAAAATTTTTGATAAGTTAATAAACAAAGCCCGGTTCAAGCCGGACTTTGTTTTTGATATAATTTATTTAAATTTGAATTTTTTAAATAATTTAAGATTAAATAAAAATTTTTACTAATCCGACAGAAACTAAGTTTGGATAGTTTTCATTTTAAAAAACAAACTTTAATATTAGTTTTTAAAGATTAAGAAAATATTTTGAAAATCATAAATCTTGCGGTATAATGTATATATAATAACATTGCAAAATTATAGTTATAGAAAGTTTACTTAAGGAGGATTTATGGAACTTAAAGGGTCAAAAACTGAAAAAAATTTATGGGAAGCATTCGCGGGGGAAAGTCAGGCAAGAAATAAATATACTTTTTATGCCTCCAAAGCAAAAAAAGATGGCGTTGAAGAAATATTTGCAATTTTTGAAGAAACTGCGAACAATGAAAAAGAACACGCAAAAATCTGGTTTAAAATTTTATCTGGTGGTGCAGTAAAAGATACATATTTGAATTTATTAGAGGCCGCTGCAGGCGAAAAATCTGAGTATACTGAAATGTATGCGAGAATGGCAAGGGAAGCAAAGAAAGAAGGCTTTGAAAAAATTGCTGAACTTTTTGAAGGGGTTGCAAAAATTGAAAATGAACACGAAAAAAGATTTTTGGCATTTGCCAAAACTTTAAAAGACGGCAAAACTTTTAAATCAGAAATAGCGGTTGTTTGGAAGTGCCGAAATTGCGGACATCATCACACCGGCACAACTGCTCCGGGAATTTGCCCTGTTTGCGACCACCCGCAAGCATTTTTTGAAATTGAAAAAGTTAAATATTGATTTTTTAAAATTTTTTTATATAAAAAATGTTAGAAAAATTTAAAAGTAATAAAACATTAAAAAAATTAATAAGGCAATATGTCCGAACCAGTGATAAGTGCCGGCGGAGGTTGGCTTTTTTAAAAGCCAACGCAAGCACGAAGTGCTTGCAGGGATTTGAGGAACTCAAATCCCACTCCGCCGGCGAACTTCATAACTCAAACTGGCAAATTTAATAACCTTTTTAAAAGTACTATTTTTTTAAAAATAATGTGAAATGTAAAGATTATTTAAACTAGCAAATTAATTTTTTCATAAAATTTATACAACAGAGTGTTTATTAATTTGTGCAGAATGCACAAAGTTTTGTTATGTATTTACTAATATATTAATTTATGTTATAATGCAAGAAATGGGAGCGCTTAAAATGAAAGAAAATCAAAGTAAGTCCAATTACAGTCTTGCAAATTTAATGAGACTCTTTATTGAAAAGGAAACTGGCAAGAAAATTTCAAAAAGTTCACCTCGTGCTGATATGATTAAATATTTGCTTATGCAAAAGTTTAATTTAAGTGAAGATGCAATTATCCCTTTGTCAAAATGTTTTGATCAAAGACCGCAGGTAATTTATGGGCATCTTACCACACAATTTGCTATTAAGTTTGGAGATTATAAAGTTGATATAATAACAGCAGAAGACAATCGTGGATTTTTAATGCTAAAATCAGAATTAGTAATTAAACAGCAATTCCCTTTTTCTGAAAAACCAATTTACCAGCCTGCCCCGCCAACAAATTATTTTAATCCGCTAATAAAATTTTTTGATGTAATAATGTGCAAACAAAAATTGATTGATTTTAAGTTCATACCCGAAGAATATCAAAAATATTATGAAAGAGGCAATACATATATTTTTTCGGAAAATCATTTGTGGGAAGGCGATGAACAAACGGCGGAGCAAATTGTAGAAGATTTATATCATCACGAATTTGACAGCACAGGAAGAAAATCATTTTTTGAAGCAAGATATAATGATGGTTGGAAGTGCAAAACTAAAGTTGTGGACTTGGGACCAGATGCGCAAACGAGTTCAAAATAATAATGAAAAGATAGGATAAGATTTCCTTTTGAATAACTCAAGAAATTGAGTTATTTTTTATTTTTAGAAGTTTACAAAATTAAGATACGAGTTTTATCAAATTTAATTTTTGTGTCAAATATTAATATATTTTCATAAATATTACAGAAGTACATATAAAAGGGAGATTCTTATGCGTACAAGATTTTTAAGAAATTCTTGTTGCCAGCCGGTTTGTTGTCCCGGACCGCAAGGTCCGCAGGGACAACGAGGTAATCAAGGCTTTCAAGGTCCAACTGGACCAAGGGGTGAAACAGGACCAAGGGGTGAAACGGGTGCGACAGGTCCAACTGGCCCAATAGGACCAGTGGGTCCAACAGGTGCAACGGGTCCAACAGGGGCAACCGGAATTCTTCCGACAAATGCCTATGGAAGTTTCTTATCCAACATAACCCAAGTTGTTGCAATAGGTGCTCCTATTGTTTTACCAACAACATTGGCGACATTAAATATGACACAAAATGTTGCAAACACGCAATTTACTGTGCTTGTAACCGGACCTTACAGGATTTCTTATGGTGTTGTGCCTGTCGATGGCGTGGGTTCTTCCGTAACGCTTTTTGTAAATGGTGTGGCAGTCCCTGAAACAACAATCACTTTTACAAGTGCGGGTCAGGCGGTTAGTAACGACATTATTTTGAATTTGACAGGTGGAACTGTTCTTATGCTTGTAAATACAACAGTTGCTGCCGCCATTGTTTTGCCGGCTAGCACTGTAAACGCATATTTAACTGTAAATCGCTTAGCGTAAAATTGGCTAGCGTTAATCGCCTTGTTCAATTTTAAATAGTATTGTGAAATTATAAATCGCCCCTTGTGAAGTTCAGGTGTGCTGGTTTTTTTGCAATAAGCATCAATTTAAGTCATTAAAAAAAATTGATTAAATTTATTTTTCATTTGTCTGATTTTTATTAAAAGTTAATAACTAGAGAAATACAAATATTAATTAATTTTTTTAATTTGATTTAACAAGAGTTTAAAAAATATTGAAAAAATAACGGTCAATTTATTTTTATTTCAATCCATATTTTTTGCTAAAAAATTCGCTGTTTAATTTAACACTTTCGTGCTCACTATTAACCTCTTCCGCTTTTTTATTATAATAGATTGCTTTTTTTATGTCATTCAAATTATAATAACAAACGCAAAGTTGTAAATATGGATAAATGTCTTCAAAACTTTTTTCAATAAAAACAAATTCATTTTTTCCTAAATTTTGCAAGGCTGATTCATACCAAAATATTGCTTTTTTAAAATCTTTTTTCTCTAAAAAAATATCTCCGATTTTGCATAAAAGTTTTGAATTTGGAATGTAAGTTTTAAAACTGTTTATTAAATTATTCAATGCATTGTCATAATCTTTTAATAGGGCATAACATTCTGCAATAATTAAGATAGCCTCAAACAAATCATTGAGGTTGTTTTTTTCAAGTTTGATAAACATTTTTAAATATTTAATTGCTTTTTTATATCGTCCGTGATAATAAAGTTCTCTGGCATAATAATAATTATCCCTGTTTGTGAAAACAACATTTCTTTTTAAGGCTTTTTCATATAAAATCAAATTGCGTTTCGTATAAATAATTTGCTTTTTGTTGTGATGAATGCAGATGTTTGAATGTAAAACATTGCCTTTTATGGGAATGACTTCGTGAACAAAGCCTTCCCATTTATAACTCATATTATTTTTTATAATGCGTTCACGAAAAAAATAAGAAAGTTCTTTTCCTTTTTCATCAAATGCATTTACATATTTCATCAGCACCATATCGTAAGCGGTCGCTAGTACTTTTTTTAAATCAATTATTTTTTTTATTTCTTCCGGCAAGATTATATCATCAGCATCTAGCCACATAATATAATCGCTTGTGGCTTTTGAAAAAGAAAAATTTCTTGCCAAAGAAAAGTCATCTTGCCATTCAAAAAAATATATATTTTCAGTATAATTTTTTGCAATTTCAACTGTTTTATCTATTGAACCAGTGTCAACAATAATAATCTCATCAGCAAATTGTTTCACGCAGTCAAGGCAATTTTTTAGATTATTTTCTTCGTTTTTAACAATTAAACAAACACTTAAAGTTATCATATATCTTTATATGATATGATTTATTTTTTTGATTTAATGCAATCTAATATTGTAATCTTTATTGCTTAAAATAACTTAAAATGTTATAATAAAAAAATGATAAATTATTTTGAAAGTGCAAAAATAAAATTTGAACAATTAAAACAAAAAAAAGATTTAATTGTTTTAGGCATAGAAACAAGTTGCGACGAAACAAGCGTTTCGGTTGTGAAAAATGGCAGAGAATTATTATCTAATATAATTGCAACGCAAATTGAAATTCATAATCAATTCGGCGGTGTTGTGCCGGAAGTGGCTTCACGAAATCATATTTTGATGATTGATAAAGTTTTTAAAAAAGCACTTGAAACTGCAAAGATAAGTCTTGGTGACATTGATGCCGTTGCTGTAACCTATGGCGCTGGATTGGTTGGGGCTTTGTTGGTTGGAGTTAACTTTGCCAAGTCATTAGCGTATGCTTTAAATGTTCCTTGTGTTGCGGTCAGCCACGTTGAAGGGCATATATTTGCCAACTTTTTAACGCATAAAAATTTAAAACCGCCTTTCATTTGTCTTATGGTCAGCGGTGGACATACCGCAATTTTAAAAATGAAAAATTATACGGAATATAAACTTTTGGGAAGCACAGCCGACGATGCGGCGGGCGAGGCTTTTGATAAGGTTGCAAGAGTTTTGGGGCTTCCTTATCCGGGCGGATTGTATATTGACAACCTTGCAAAAAGCGGAAAGGCAAACATTGAATTTACAAAAAACAAGGCGTTTAAAGATGGGCTGGATTTTTCATTCAGTGGCATTAAAACTGCTGTAATTAATTATATAAACAACAAAAAAATGAAAAACGAGCCAATAATAAAAGAAGATGTTTGCGCATCATTCCAGAAATATGTTGTCGAAGACCTTTCAGATAAAGCAATGAAAGCGTGTAAGTTTGAGGCAATAAAAAAATTAGTCGTTGCAGGCGGAGTTGGAGCAAACAGTCAATTGCAATGCAATCTTAAAGAACTTTGCAAGCAAAATGACATTTCTCTTTTTGTCCCAGATTTAAAACTTTGCACGGACAATGCTGGAATGATTGCTTCAAACGGATATTATAAAATTTTGGCTGGTGAAAATCTTGCAAACTTAAATCTTACCGCCAAGCCAACGGTTTCACTTAAATAATTTATATTATTAAGGGAATAATTAAAGCATAATATTTACCATAAAATTAAAACAAATATTGCTATATAATTTAACAAAAATTATTTCAACTTAAAGAAAATTATAACAAAATAATTTTATAGATTTTTTTGTTTTTTATTAACTCGTAAATAAGAAAATACTAATAATGATAATGAAATTACAAGGAAAATGCCTAAAATTAAATATATAGACAAATTTAAATTAAATACATTTAAATTTTTCAATCCTAAATCATTAAGGGCTTCATCAGGAATTTGTATTAAAATATCATCACCAATTAACAATCTTCTTAAAAAAATTGTCATATGTGAAAATGGCATTAAAGATGCCAAGTTGCTCATAAACGGGCTTAATATTGAAAGCGGGACATAAATACCGCTAATAAACCCAATAACTGTGCCAATTATTGCCGAAAGGGCTGCAAAAGCATTGTTGCTTTTTATTAATATTGCCAAAAAAACAACCAAAGGCGAGGATATAAACACAAAAACTATTATTGTTAATATTGAATATAAAACAACTGTGAGCGAATACCAATAACCAACTAAAATCCCTAAATATAGAAAAACCAATAAAAACATTAATAACATAAAAAACAATGTGATTATTACTGTTGATAAATAATAACTGATGATTAGGCGTGAGCGTTTTATGGGCGACACTAAAAAGCCATTTATTTTTTTGCTTTCCAAATCTGTAACATAAGAGCCAATAACTCCCAGCGATAATGTTATAGTTCCGATAACAATAACTCCGCCCATAATGTAGCCAACAGTATAAATTGAGTTTTCGACTTCAGTAAATCCTTCCAAATTACCATATAAACTTGCTAAAAACAATAAATAAATAACCAAAAGAATAATAATGCTCAAAAATGAAAAAAACACACTCATTTTATCACGCAGATAATTTTTTATATGTCGTTTTGTTAGTGTTACCAGTTCATACATTTAATTTTTCTCCTATTTTCTAATTAAATTAATATTTAGATATGATTAATCGGTTTGTTTATTTTATAGTTTTGCTTATTTTTTGATTTCGTATGTTTTTAATTATAAAGAATTAAAATTTTATTTTATTAAAATATTAACAATTTAATTCTCAGAATCGTGTTTTTCATTCAATACTTTTATAAAAACATCGTCCATACTTCCTCGAATCAATTCAAACTGCTTGATATTTTCTTTATTATCGACTAAAATTTTTAAAGCACTTTCTGTTTCCAAATTTTCTATTAAAAACTGGTCTGCAATTTTCTCAAAGGGCAGTTCGAACTGTTTTAAATACTTTTTAAAAACTTCTTTATTTTTGGGTACAATTTTGAAAATATCTTTTGCATATTGCTCTTTTAATTCGCTAGGTGTCCCTTTTGCAACAATTTTGCCTTTGTTGATTATAACAATAAAATCTGCATCATTTGCTTCTTCCATATAATGCGTTGTTAAAAAAATTGTAATATTGTTGTTTTTCTGCAAGTTTTTAAGAATTGCCCAAACAATTTTTCTGCTTTCAGGGTCTAGCCCTGTTGTTGGTTCATCTAACAACAAAATTTCCGGATTGCCAAATAAAGCACGAGCAATTTCAACTCGTCTTTTTTGCCCGCCTGATAAATTCTTAAACTTTTTGTTTTCAAATTCTTCTAAATTTAAACTTTCTTTAATTTCATTATAGCGTTTTTTAACTAAATTATCTTTTTTTAAAAATAAAGCCCCACGATATAACAAATTTTCTTTCACAGTTAAAAAATTATCTAAAATATTCTCCTGAAAAACAACTCCAATTTTATTTCGAATATAAAAATCATCATTTTTTTCATTAATAAAAAAATCCCCGCCATCTTGTTTTAAAAGAGTGGTTAGAATCTTTATGGTTGTTGATTTTCCTGCTCCGTTCGGACCAAGAAAAGCAAAAAAACTGCCTCGTTCAACATAAAAAGAAATATCATTAACTGCTGTTAAATCTCCAAATTTTTTAAGCAAATTATTAACTTGTAAAATCACATCACCGGACATAAAAACTCCAATCTTTTTAAATTGCGCTGTTAAAAATATGTAAATAAATTGTAACATATTATACTTTATTTGACAATAAAAAAGCAATTAAATTATTATACTTTAATGCAATTAATACTAATAAATAAATTAAGAAAAAATTAATTTAATATAATCCAGCCGGAGCCGTTACTGCGTTTAACTTGCATTGGGGTTATTTCTTTAACATCTTTTATCCAAATCAAACTTCCATATTTTTTATTTAAAGTTGATTTCCAATCTTCTTCTTTATCTGTCCCGATTTGTTTACCGAATTTTATTCTTAATTCATTAACAATTTCGGGTGTGAGTTTGAAAAATTCAGTTTTTTCAACAAACGCTGTTGCCGTTACGGGCTGTCCCATTTCTTTCAACAAAAGAATATCCCCGGCTTTAACTTTTTCATAAGGTGCAATTTTATTCATTGACCATCTGCTTTCAATGGTTTTTTGTCCGCTTAAAATAAGATCAAAAATTGACTTCAAATTGAAACATTTTTTTGCCAAAATTACAATATGTTTCTTCGCCAAAAAACAATTATCTAATTCAATTTGTTCCATAATTTTCCTTTGTTTTATATGTCATATATTAATAAAATCTCAATCATTAAATAATGAACGAATCGCCATCATTCGGCAGAAATACATTTTTGCTTTGAATGTTATAATCGTGTCTGTGTATTGCATAAAATTTACATTCTTTAAATCGTTCAGCCAGTTTAATCAAATCATTAAACCCTATGTGTGAATGACCGGAGTCTGGCATTGTTGCGTCCGCCAATAAATAATTTGATTTTTCGCACATTTTACAAACACAGTCTAAATCTTCCGTATCTCCGGTGTAACCTATAACCACATTATCCTTTTCCAATAAATATCCATAATTCGGAACTGTGTCGCCGTGTTTTGATTTTATGGCAGTTAATTTATAATCATTTAATTTTATTATTTGATTATCTTTTAATTCAATAAAATTTAAATTTGCATATTCTTCCAGCAATTTATATTTTCCAAATGCTAGTTGCATTAATTCATAAGTTTTTTGTTTTAAACCAACTGGACCTATAATATTAGTTTTTTTATTTATTTCGTTCCTAATTTTTTTGCCCATTATAAAATTCGGAATATCAAAAAAATGATCTGCGTGAAAATGAGAAATAATTAAATTTTCCACATCTTTCACATGGAACCCAAGTCTTTCAAATTGTTTTATTGTTCCCATTCCGCAGTCAAACAAAATATTATCAATTAGAAAACTTGTGTTTGCTCTTTTTGTGCTTGCCATTGTACCAGTGCCAATAAATGTTACTTTCATTTTATCTCCGTTTATTTAAGTGTTTGCATTTCTACATCTTAAAAAAGTTTATAAGTGATTTTAATAAATTAATTATATCATAACTATTTTATAATTATATATAATTTTTCTTAGTTTTATGATATATTACTGAAATCTAGAAAAATATGTAAGGCGATATTATGCGTTAAAATATATGCAAATTAATAATTAAAAAAAACGGATTGAAGTAATAAAATACCCAATCCTCAAATAGAAATGTCTTTGGTAGTCCCGAGGGGAATTGAACCCCTGATTCCGCCGTGAAAGGGCGGTGTCTTAACCTCTTGACCACGGGACCAAATTATTGTCAAATATCAAAACTTTTTTATCACCAAAAATTTGATTTGGGCAATAATAATCTTATTCGACAACCTGTGTTTCATTTTACTTTAATTAAAATAAAAGTTAAAATTGTTGCTTTAATGTTTGCTTTTAATAATGCAATAATTGAAAATAATAACTTTGATTTTTTACGCTTTCAAAGAAGCGATTGGTAGCGGTGGCTAGATTCGAACCAGCGACCTTACGGGTATGAACCGTATGCTCTAACCAACTAAGCTACACCGCCAAGCCTTTTTAGTATACTATAAATCTTATGCTTTGTCAATAATATTTTTACAACTTTTCCTTTGAGTTTTGAGTTTGTTTTAATAATTTATTATTTCTTTTTAAGTGGGTATTGATTATTTAAAGAATTTATGTTATATTAGTATATATAAACTTAAAATTTTAACAAATCTTACAAATAAAATCAACTTAATATCAAAAATTGTTAAAATTATAATTATTTGAAATAGGGAAGTGCGAATAAAACACTAAATGCGGGCGTTGCAAGTTCCAAAATGAAGTGTGATTTTAAAAACTGATAATAAAATCAAATTCAAAATCTTCTTTATATTCAAATATATATATTAGTACATTTTAAATTGGGAGTTTAAGGCGAATGGAATTTGTTGAAGCTTTTTTGAACGTGTTGGCTATTCTTGGAATAATAATTGTTGGTGGATTTTTAATATTCTTTTTGGGAGATGTGCTTTTGTCAATCTTAGAACCTAAGCAATCAAAATCCGAAAAGAAACAATCTATATCGAAAAAAGAACGAAGTTTTTCAAAAGAGAATGAAAAAGAATTAAAACATATAAAAAGTGCACAAAAAATTGAAGAAGATACAATAACAGAATTTGTTCCTGATGAAGAATTTGCATTCAATTTAGATTTGAAAAACGAAGAGTCATTTAAAGAAGTTGATTATAATCAAGCACTTGATGAACAAAGAAAACTTAATTTGTTCAATGCGGATAAGCCAATGCCAAGAAATTCTAATGATTTTAATTTCAAAAATTCTGATTTTATGCAAAATTTTAATGGAAACAATAAAAAAGAATTAGATTTTATGCAAAATCTTAACGAAGAAAATAAAAAAGATTCCGATTTAAATAATTTATTTAATGATAAGGATTTTAATTTTGCTGATGAGTTTGATTTCAATTTTTTAGATGAAAAACCAGAAGATGTTAGCAAGCAAAATGAAAGATTGGAGAATGACTTACCTGAAAACGATGCTGTCGAAAATGTTAATAAAATTATAACGCAAACAGAAATGCCAAGAGCGTCATCTGAAAATCAAGCATTAAGTTCGAGAAGAGACTTTTTTGAGTCACTTGAAAAACGCGATGGATTTGAAAATTATTTTAAAGAAACAGACGCAGAGCCTGTTGGAAAACCGGTTGATATAATGCCTATTGAAGATGTCAATCAAAATCATGAACCGGAAATCCAGCCCGAACCAGTAGTTAAATTTAAAAAATTGGTTGAAGTTCAATCAGAAATACCTGTGGTTCCGCTTAGAGAACCAGAGAATAATCGTATAGATACTTATAATTATATTGAAATTGAGAGAACGGATAATATTGATGCTGGATCATTAAATTTTGAAACAATAAATGAAGCCAAACTTATTGAAGAAATAAAGTATTTAAAGCAGGAATTGCACGCACAAAAACTTGAATATGACAAATTGAAACAAGAATTTGAATTGAACGACAGTAAACTTAAAACCGAACTTACTGAACTTGAAAAGTTGTATGACGAAGCAGAAAAACAGGAAATAAAAACCGCACCTCTTCTAACAATTGAAGAATATGAGAGTAGAATTGAAGTTTTAAAAACTCGTTTAAAAGAAAATGAAAAAGAACTAAAAGCAAATAAAAGAGAATTCTTACCGCTTAGAAAAGTTCGTAAAAATTTAGATAATGACAAAAAGAAATTAAGAAGACGGGAAGCACTTGTTGCAAAACAAAAAGTTATGCTGTATGGCGTAAACAATATTTCTGAAATTGATGAAGAAAAGGCAAAAAAATTAGCAGAAGATTTAGACCTTTTGGACGGCTTAAAAATATCAGTTCAGCATTGTGAAGAAGTTATGGAAAACAATAAGGAAAGATATCCAATTTTGGAAACAACTTATCGTATTCTTACAACCGTTAATAAAGACTTAAAAGATGATGTTGCAGAATGTGAAGCAAACATAAGAAAACTCAAGGGCGAAGATTCAAGCGATGATAACGGTGATGATAATGGCATTATAAATGAATCCAAGGCAGTTTTAAGCGGGAATAAAGAAGAAGCACCTAAGCCAAAGAAGAAATCAGAAAAAAAGAAAAAATCAAGTGTTCCTGATGCAGAAGAAACAAAATTTGATGCCAGTGAAGTTTTGGTTGAAGATGCCAATTTAAGCAATTCAACTGAAGAAATTCAATCTATTGATAATGAAATTAATGTTACATTATCTGAAGACGATATGGCGGGGCAAAATGATTTTGTTCTTAAAGATATATCAGAAAAAGATATTTTTGACCTTGAAAATAATTTTAAAAAAGATGCTTTTGGCATTGAAAATGTTGAAAATAATACAGTAAAAAAAGACCAAAAACCAATTGAAGATTAGTTAAAAATTTAAGCAAAAAAGTAATGAACTAAGTTAAATAATCAAATAGGCAAAACAGTTGAAATAGAAACAAAAAAGCGTAGGGCGGGATTTTGAAAATCCCGCCCTTTTATATTGATTGGTTTATAAAATTGGCAAATGAAAGAAACTTTTAAAGATTGAATTTAGTTTGTTTTAGAATATATAACAGTTGCAACCAAATTTCTTTAGATGAATGTTTGGCAAGCGTTAAGCAGTAGGAGCAAAAACTTGTCGAACTTGGGGAATGAGATTTGGCGGAAGCGGGGCACTGCCTTAAAAGGCAGTGCCGGCAACGCTTGAAAAGCGTTGCACGGGATTTTGAAAAAATCCCGCCCGCTTCCGCCACAATTTCTTCAGCAATGAATTAAAGCAGTTATTTTCTATTTTACTTGTTGAGCATAATGCAAACTGCGATTTAAATGTCCCTAGGTTTTTATTGCAGTAATTAAATTTAGTTATAAACCAAATATAAATTTATCAAATCATCATTTTTGAATTGCAATGAATCGCCATAATTTTTCTCTGTCTGCGGACTTAGCATAATTTATTCCAACTCGTTTTGCTTTTGAGTGTTCAAATTGAACGCAATCGCTTTCCAGCCAAATCTCTTTTGAACTTGCCAAATTAACTCCGTTTAAATTCTTATCTATTTTTAATGCTTTGGTTAATTTACCGGGTCCGCTAAAATTTTCAACACCACGAATCAACACTGCCTGAGGGCTGTTTCTTTCGCCCGTTACAATGTTAAATAAAAAATGAATCCCATAACACAAATAAATATAGGCATATCCGCCTTGCTTAAACATAACTTGATTCCTGAGAGTTTTTCCACGACTTGCGTGGCTAGCCGAATCATCTTTCCCTAAATAACATTCAGTTTCGGTTATTCTTAATTTCACAATTTTGCCACTTATATTTCGGCATAAAAATTTTCCCAACAAATCCTCGGCTAAATTTAACGCATCTTGTTTAAAATATTCTTTTGTTAATTTCATATTCCCTTTATCTTAAAAAATTCAATTTATTTTTTATTAGTTCTAAAAAATTAACTAAAAAAATAAAGTATACAATTTTAACATAAATAAAAAATAATTTCAAATATTTTAAATTTGAAAATTAATCAGAATTTGAATATTAAATAAAACAAAAAGTTGGACAGTGCGCCCTAATTTTGCTTATATTATTTTAACAATAAAAGGGCGCACGGACTGACTTTAAATTATATTAAATATAATCATATTAGCAATAAAATTTAATTAAATTTATAAGACAATAATAATTTATCAAACCAAAAATTTGAAAAATCAGAAGCAAAAAAAATAATTTTGTTTTTCGTTTGCGCTCACTTAATATTTTATATTCAAATCATAATGTTTAAACCATAAATGGAATTGATATAAATAAGCAATGAGTTGAGGTCTTGTCATCAGTTGCCCGAACCACGGCTTTTGTGGGGTTTCTTCATTTAACAGGTCATTCAAAGCCTTTTTATCAAATAATTCCTTGAGAACTGAGTCTTCTTGCAAAGATTTGTTTAATAATTTTTTCGTATTATTTAAATAAGCCGGATTATGGGTTTTCGGATAGGGATTCTTTTTCCTGTTAAGAATTTCAGCCGGAACAATGTCTTTAACTGCTTCTCTCAGCAAGCCTTTTTCCTGTTTGCCGTAAAATTTAAAACTCCAAGGAACATTATAAAGATATTCCACCAATCTGTGGTCAGCAAAAGGCACACGCACTTCCAAACTCGCTCCCATTGTCATACGGTCTTTTCGGTCCAAGAGAGTTTGCATAAACCAATTCATATTCAAATATGTCAACTCTTTATGCTTTTTATCTTGCGGACCTTCAAAGCCTGTAAGCGGGGCTTCAAGAACCGACTGCTTATATTTCTCATTAACATAATCAATCAAATTTAACTTGCCCCTAAATTTTTCATTAAGCAAATTATTTCGTTCTTCCAAATTTCTTATCCAAGGGAAACCGCTATCAGTTTGCTCGCGATAAAACCAAGGGTATCCGCCAAAAATTTCATCGGCACATTCGCCTGATAACGCAACGGTAAAGTCTTTTTTAACTTGCTTTGCATACCAATAAAGCGATGAGTCAATATCCGCCATACCGGGATAGTCTTTTAATAATAATGCGTCATAAAGGCTATCAATAAGTTGCTCGTTGTTTATAATTAGCTTGTGATGAGTTATATTAAATCTTTCAGTTACAAGTTTGATGAATTCGTTATCTTGCGACACCTGAAAATCATTTTTTAAAAAAAACTTTTCATTGTCAACATAATCAAAACTGTAGGTTTCGATTTCAGGCTTATATTTTTTTGCCAGCAATGTTATTGTTGTGGAATCAATTCCGCCTGACAAAAAAAAGCAAAGTGGAACATCGGAAA
>JAQUUD010000027.1 GCA_028694075.1 Clostridia bacterium | reverse complement strand
TTCTTCTTCAGGGGCTGGATCTTCTTCAGGGGCTGGGTCTTCTTCGGGGTCTTCAGGGGCTGGATCTTCAAGCAAGGGGTCTTCTTCGGGGTCTGGTGGAACGGGGTTTTCTTCGGAGTCTTCAAAAGATTGATTTATAACACTAACTGTAATTATTTTATAAATTTCCGAGTTTTTTATAAAATGAAGTTGAACTTCGCCTATTTCAAGACCAATGATTTCAATTTTATTAAATGTTATTATATTATTATTTGAATTTTCTGATAAGATAATTTCAAAATCATTTGCATAATTCGGAAGAATTTCATAAGCAAAATTATAACAAGCATTAATTGCCAAATTAATTTCAATTTCTTCTTCTGACAAGTTGGATATTTGTTCAACCGGCACATTTTTTACATTAAAATATAAGGCTGTTAAAATTATTTGATTTTCATTTTCATCAAAAATTGAAAAAACAATACTTGCCGTTCCCGCGCTTTTCGCTGTTATAGTTTTGGCGGTTGCATCAGTTTCTAAAACATTTTGATTTGATGGAATTGCGGTGCAGTTTTCAAACTGCTGACCATTAATTATAACAGAATAATTTAAAATACAAGGAAACTCATCTTCAATTGCTTGTTGAAAGTTTTCTGAGTTTTCAACAAAATAAAGGATATATTCTTCATTATTATTGTTTGTTTGCGTTCCCAGTGAATAAGATATATTAAATGCATTATACAAGTTTGTAAAAATAATTTGATATGTGTTAACAAACGAAGTTACAACAAAACTTTGGCTATCTTTTTCGAAATTGTCAGCGGATAACTCAAAACTGATTCTAGTTCCGCTTGTAACATAAAAATTTACACTTATCAAATCATCTTGCTCTGAATATTGCAAAATTGTAACATTACTGCTTTCTAAGAAAATTGGATTTTCAAAATTTTCATTATTTTTTGATCTTATTTCCAAAGTGTAATTTGCATATTCATTATTCCAATTTTTCCCGCAATAAATTGTTTCGTCATCTTGCAACTCTAAAATCGAAAAATCAACATTGCCCTTTGGCAACACGGAAGATTTGACTTCAGCGGTTAAATTATTCATAAAAATAAATGCCGTTAGTCCAAAAAGAATAGTAGCAAAAAAACAACAACAAATCCAACCTTTCATACAATAAGTATAAATCAGTAGATACTTTTGAACAAATTAAATGTCGAAAAATGTTATAATTTTACTAAAAAACTTTTAATTTGAAAACATAAGTCGTAAAAACAGTTGGTTGTTTTGCACAAATGTTTGAGAACCTTTATTTTTTTAATTTTTAATTCTTTTTATTTTTAATTTTAATTTATCTTATTATTTATTTAATTCATTATTTTTAACAGTTGTTTTTCTCTTTTGGAATATTTTTTTCAATTAATTAATTCCATAGACAAATTCCGTTAAAAAAGCGTTTAAATTATTATTTTTATTTTTAAAATAATTATTTAAATATTTATTTTTAATTATTTATGATTTTTTTTAATTTAATTACTTTTTGAATAATTAAATTACTTTTTTTGAACTACTCTTGTTTTGCGAAAACTCGTGAAGTTTATCTTGAGTAAAATTCATACTTTCTTTTTCAAGTTCCCATTTCTTTGTTAGCCATTTATATTTTTTATTACCCCAGAAATTATCATAAGCAATGATAATAATTCCTTGAACTAAATATATATAATATGTCATTATTTTCCAAAGTATCAGTGCCCAAGTTAAAATTGCACTGCTGGTGAAAATAACACTAAACATTGCCGCAAAAGAGATTTCGCTTACGCCCGAACCACCCGGAAGCGGAACAAAACTTGATGCCATATCAATTAAAATGCCAAGGAGCACAATAATCGGCCACATCGAAAAGTCAAGACTTCCAACCATCGCACAATATACAAAAAACGGAATTGAACTTACTAACAAAATATAAATCAATGTACTTAAAAGCAACGAGAAAAAAGTCTTTTTAGATTTAACCAAATTTCGTATTGTTGACTGGAAATCCAGCACAACCTTAATAACCCTTTCATATTGTTTCTCAAAATTTTTGATAATTTTTATTTTCTGCAAAAATTTTAAAGTCCAAACCACAAGTTTTTTACCTGTTTTCTCACTTACGGAAAGGAAAACAATTAAAACAATTAAAATTATATTAAAAACATATCCTAAAATAAACACAAATTTTAAATAATCAAATGCTCCGCCCAAACTGATGCTTAATCCCAAAATTAACGCGACCGTCCAGATTACAGCGACACATAATTGATGAATAACATACTTACCCATTGGAACGGAAATTGCAGCAGCCGCATTAAGCCCGCGGTGCGTTAAATAAAAAATCTGAAATGGTTGACCACCTGTTGACATAGGTGTTATTGATTCATAATATCGTCCCAGTGCGGCCACTTTGTAACTTAAAAACGGGCGTGACCTACCTGACGAACGTTTTATTAAAATATTATGCCTATGTGTTTCAACAAACATTAAAACAAGCCAAACCAAAATGAGAAGCCCTAAAAGAGGCACTGAAAAACCGGAAGCGAGAAGCGCTGAAAAACTCATATCTTCGCTTTGTGAGATTTGATAACCTAAAATACCAGCAATAATAACAAGATTTAGAACAAAAAATCCTATGTTTAAATATTTCTTTTTCTTACTTTTTTGCTTGGCAACAACCTGTTCGGCATCGTCAATTTCTTTTTGTAAATGCTTTGGTGAAACAAAAAGATAAATAATAAAACCGCCCTTTTGGGAGATTTCACTAACATATTTTAAATATTTATTTTTAATATAAATTTTTGGCAAATATTTCATTGTTATAATATTACCAAAAAAAAATCAATAAGTCAAAATTTATTTATAAACAATTTACACATTAAATCAAAAAGACGTCCAACTTCCTAGTTTATTTTAAAAACCCAGAAATTATTTTTTCTTCTGCTTCTTTTTCGGTAAGTCCCAATGTTTCTAACTTTATTAATTCATCTCCTGCAATTTTACCAATTGCGGCTTCATGTATTAACATACTGTTAATATTTTGAGCCTTTATTTCTGGAGTTGAAAAGATTTGCCCATTATTAATTATTATTCCATCACATTCCACATGTCCAAAACATTCGTTCTTCCCCACAATTGAACTTTTAAGAATTTGTAAAGAATTGTTTTTTGCAACCGATCTGGAAGAAATTTCCACACTGCTTTTTTTACCGTTTAAATTTACTGTAAATTTAGTTTTTGCGATTTGTTTATCAGTTGTTAAAATTTTTTCTTGAATTATAAGTTTTGAGTTGTTTTTTAATTTCGCAATAGATTTTCTATCCGCAAATGAAACGCCTCCAATTTGAGCCATTTCCATAAGCATAAAACTTCCATCTTCCATATAAATTTTTGTTGTTGGATTTAAAACTCTATCACTACTATTTTCCCCAATTCCTAAATGTTTTTCAACATATTTTACTTTTGAATTTTTGCCAATGTGAAATGTGTGAATTCCATTATGCTCACTTAACTGATTTGAACAATTATGTATTCCACAACCTGCAATTATTGTTACGTCTGAATTATCACCAATATAGAAATCGTTATAAACAAAATCTTTCAATCCTGCTTTTGTAAGTATAACTGGAATGTAAACAATTTCATTAATTGTCCCCTTTTTAATAACTATGTTAGCCCCTTGCTTATCTTTTTTGCTTATAATTTCAATATTTGCAGTTGAATTATGAATATCACTTTTTCCATTAATTCGAAAATTATGGGCGCCATTTGGAATATTATCTAAATCGGTGATTTGTTTTAAAAGTTCCAAACTTAATTTATCCATTTTTACTCCTTAATTTTTTGCAATATCCATTTTCATTAAGCGTTGGTATGACAATCTTGGTTTTATCAAAAGCAATTATTTTCCCATTATCTAAAATTAAAATTTTATCTGCTTGTTTAATTAATTTTTTTTGATGACTTACAATAATATTTGATGCTTTAATGTTTTTAAATATGTTAACAAGATTATCAAAACTCCAAATATCAATTCCCGATTCTGGTTCATCAAATAAATTTAGTTTTGCTTGTCTGGCTAAAACACTTGCTATATCTATTCTTTTTTGTTCTCCGCCAGAAAGTTTGTTGTTGATTTCCCTATCAAGATATTCTATTGCACAAAGTCCTAAATTAGACAATATTTCACAATAATCATTTACAGTTTTATTATTATCTCCAAACGAGATATTTAATAAATCCCTAACTGTTATCCCCTTAAAACTAATTGGGTTTTGAAAAGAATAAGCAATCCCAAGTTTTGCTCTTTCAGATATATCAAAATTGGTAATGTTTTTTTTATTAAATAAAATCGTGCCACATGTTGGCTTAATAATCCCCATTATTATTTTCAATAAGGTGCTTTTTCCGCTTCCGTTCTTGCCAGTGATTGCAATCATTTCATTTTCTTCACATGAAAAATTTATGTTATCTAATATAACCTTTAATTTTCCGTTTTCTTTTACACTATAACAAATATTTTTAAGTTCTAACATTTTAATCCTTTCTATTCTAAGAGATGAGGGTGGCAAAATTGTTTATATTTTTATTACCGAGACGACGACGAATTCAAACGAGGAAGTGCGAGCGTTGGCGAGCTAATTGCAAAGCAATCCAAATTTTGATTTATCAAAATTTGCTTCCGAGTTATATTTAATCATCAATAAACTTTTAACAAAGGTATATTTCTAATCAACCTATTTGATTATTTTGATTTGCGGAAATTCATAAAGTTTGTCTTGCGAAAATCCCCAACATTTCTTATAACTTATTTTTATCCCTCAGAAATTTATCGCAATAAACAATAAAGCAGTAAACAAATCTTTGCCATTAAGTTACACAAAATATCAGTGCCGAATATTTATTTTTAATATAAATCTTTGGTAAATATTTCACATTATAATAATACCAAAAAAAAATCAATAAGTCAAAATTTATTCAGAAAGCACAATTTAAAAATAATCTACTTCTTAAACCATTATTTATTTCATTTTTCTTTTTTAGTAATAAATCTCACTTCTATACCACCTTTCTTATTTAAGGGCATTTAGACTATGACAATTTGTGCTCTAATTTAAATTATTTGAAAGAATATGCTGAAAAAAATTATGAAAAAAACAAAGAAGGTTTTTTGGAACTTAAAAAAGTTTTAGGGGATAAGAGTCCTAACATAATATCTTTTGGATGTGGGCTTGGGTTAGACTATGTTGGTGCTAAACAGGTTTTTGGTGATAATTTTAATTATTACGGCATAGATGAATGTGACTGGGCAATAAAGAAAACCGATAATTATAAAAATTTTTCCCCAAAATTACCTAAGACAGTAAAATTTGATGATGGAATTTTCTTTTTAAATATATTAAAAGAAAATGTTGTTCTTTGCTTTTTCAACTCTCTATTTACTATTGCAAATAATTCTAATTTAGATGAAGAATTGTATAAAACTTTGCAAAATATAAAAAATTTTTATATTGTTTGTGATTATACAATAAATAATAACTATCATATGCCAAAGAAAAAACAAGATTTTTTGAAGAGGTTAAAAAATAAACTTCGGGGACAATTTAAGTTAAAAGAATTTGAAATATTAAATGGAGGTGGTATAATTATTATTGGAGAGAAATAAAAGTGATTTTAAGTGTTTCAAGACGAACTGACATACCTGCTTTTTATAGTGAATGGTTTTTTGACAGATTGAACGAGGGTTTTGTTTTAGTGCCAAATCCGATAAATCCAATAAAAATTGCAAAAATCAACCTTGAACCAGCAAAAATAAAAAACATATCGACCAATTTGCTCTTAGAAAAGAAAATTGAAATGCAAGGATTTTTGGAAGGATTTGTTTTTTGGACAAAAAATCCAAAGCCAATGCTTGATAAATTAGATAAATTAAAAGATTATAAATATTATTTTCTTTACACTTTAAATGCTTATCCCAAAAGTATTGAAGTTAACCTTCCACCGCTTAATGAAAGGATTGAAAGTTTTAAAGAGTTATCAAAACATTGCCCAGTTATTTGGAGATATGACCCTATTTTAATTTGAACGAAACGTTGAATTGGAATTTGAATATAAATAATCTTTTTGTGCTTGTAATCTATGTGGTTTAATTTCATTATCGTAAAATTTTTTCTTAGCAACATTCGGAGCTTCGTAAATATTAAGAAAAAATTCTTTGTCACTAATCATCCATTGAGGAGCCCAAAGATTTTTAAATTTAATTGGTTGAAAATATGATAACCCGGATGTATGAATTATATATCCACCTTTATATTCTTTAGCAAATACCCAATTTTCTGGCATATTATCATCAATTATCTGAATAGCTTTATTATTTATTATCCAAGTAATAAAAATATCATCTCTATCTCGAATATCTATTAACAACTTTTCTTTCTTTTTAATACTATAGTTAAAAATTGCATAAACTTCAAATTCATAAGTAGGGTTTATATTTTTATCTTGATAAAATCCATAAATTGCATTTGTTTTTTCAAATAATTCTAAATCTATAATTTTTATTCTCACAATTTTGCCTTTTATTTTATTTTAAAATCAAACCATATAGAAAACCATTTCAACCATCTATTGCCTACATAATGAACTAAAATATTTCCAGTATAACCGCTTTTAGCTATAACTTCATATTTCGCCCAACCAAGCCATCCGGGCATTCGTGGATCTTTTAAAGAAGAAATTATTATTTTACTTAAATTTGGATTTGTTATAGCATTTTTTAATGCTAATTGTTCTTTTTAATTAAAATATTAATGTTTTACATTTCTTCTTCATCTTTTTGTGCTTTTAATCTACGTGGTTTAATTTCATTATCATAAAATTTTTTAGCTGCAATATCTCTATTTTCAATAATATCATAAAAAAATGTTTCATCATCAATCATCCACTTAGGCGAAAAAATGTTTTTAATTTCTACTCCAGAATATTCTGATTTATTATAATCATTATATTTTCTAGTAAACATCCAGTTATTGGGTATTTTATTATCAGAAATTTCTATTGCTTTATTATCATAAATCCAAAATGGATATCCGTGACCATTCTCTATGAGAAAAAATTTATTTTTTTTTGTTTCTGCTATTGCAAATACTTCTTTTTCAAATATAAAAGTTTTTTCATTTGAAAATTGAATAGCATTAGTTTTATCATATAATTTTAAATTAATTATTTTGACTTTCATTTTTACTCCATTATTTCAATTTAAAATCAAAGCATATTAGAAAAGCATTTCCATTATTAATTTAAAAATTTTATTTTTTAATTATTAATATTCGTTAAATATTCACAATACTCTTGCAATTTTTGCGATTAATAAATTTCACCTGCCGCACCAATATTATTTAGATGTAACAGCTAGACTTTATTTTAATTATTTATCTTTTATTTAAATTTTATGTTTTACATTATCTTCTAATATCATTTCAAGAATTTTTGTAAAATAGGAAGCTTTAAATGAGGAAAGTATATATTTATTGCCGTCAACAAACTTTAATTCATATACCGAATATTTATGTAGACTTTTTATAATTTTATAGCTTAATAAGTCACCGAGATTGTATTTATGAGATTTATTATTAGCGAAAAAAATCATATTTTTTTCATCAATAAACATGTAGTATTTCAAATATTTTGATGCATAAGCGCAATTACTAAGAACTGCCAATATTAAAAAACCTATTATGAAAAGGGTTTTTTTGATTTCTGGAACATATTGGTTTATAAAATTATTAGGAAAGATAATCAAAAATACAAAAATCATCAAGCATATATAAAAAATTATTGTAAATAATAACATCCATTTCCGCCATTTTCGTGCATCTTCACTGAATAAATTTCTATTTTTTATTTTACTATCCATGTTATTCCCCCACTTTTATGTTTTTATTGAATTATGCCCAATGCACATAAAAATACTAATACAGTTGCAACAACTTTGCTTAATATAGGTTCAGGCGCCATGTAAAGAGCAGTCGCTATGCCTAGTGTCAATATTGTCCCCCATCCAACATTAATATCAATATCATAAGATGCCTAGAATTTTTCACATTTCTTCTTCATCTTTTTGTGCCTCTAATCTATGTGGTTTTATTTCATTATCGTAAAATTTTTGCCTTGCAGAATCTCCATCTTCAAAAGTTTCATAAAAAAAAGTCTTATTTTCAGCCATCCATTTTGGACTAAGAATATTCGATAATTTTATTCCTGAATTATATGGAGGAATATAATATTCGTATTTTTTTATATATACCCATCCTGAAGGAATTGTATTATCACATACTTCCATTGATTCATTAAATAAAAACCAATTAGGATTCCCGTTGTTTAAAATATCCATTAAATACCATGTATCTTTTTTATCAAAATAAAATGCATAAACTTCTTTGAAACAATCAAATAGTTCTACAGACTCTATATTATGCATTCCATTAGTCTTCCCGAATAAATTTAAATCTATAATTTTTATTCTCATTTTTTAGCCCTTTATTTTATTTTAAAATCAAACCAAATAGAAAACCATTTCAACCATCTATTCCCAACATAATGAATGTCATATCCAACACCACTAGCAAATGGATTAAATTGAGCATATTTTTGCCATCCTAGCCAACTAGGCATCCTTGTATCATTCATCGGCTTAGATAATGGAAGTCCTAATTTGGGATTAATTCGAGTACTTTTCATTGCTAATTGTTCTTTTAAATTTTTAGGAATAGTTCTTCCGGTACTTGGATATGGCAACATTGAACCTAACATAATAGTTCCAATACCTGCAATTGCAATTGTATTGCTAAAAATACCATAAGCAGATTCACCTATTATACTTCCAATTGGATTAAAACCTGTTGCAAATCCTATTGCCTCATTTACTCCAATAGTTAAACTCGAGATAGCCAATGCTGCTGCACCAATGCATACTCCTGTGGCAATTGCACCAGCAGCCGAAGCAAAACCTAATGAACCAGCTAAAGCACCTGCAAATCCGGCTATTGCTGGAGCAGCTGCAATAATAGCGCCTGCAGTTAAAATGGAAAGTCCAATAATAGTAATTGCTCCTAATCCTATTAATATATCTTCTAACCAATTAGAACCATTATGGTCTGTATACATTATTGGATTATTATTACAATACATATATAAATTTAAACCATTTAAACTATCTTGTCCTAATTCCAAATTTTTTATATCATCTGCATTAATAAATCTGCCAGTTTTCGGATCATAATATTTTGATTTCAAATAATACAAACCAGTTTCAACATCAAAGTAATAACTGCGATATCGGAATGGATTAATATGTGCAATATTATTATATGAATAATCATCTGTAATGTCAATCATTTGATCATTTTCAATTGCATAAACTTTATGATTACCCCAAGCATCATAAACATATTCCGAAATAACGTCGCCAGAACTATTTAATATATTTAATATATCCCCTTGTAAGTTTTTAAGAAAATAATAAACATTGCCATCTACTTTAAAGCCTGTTACTCCACTAGCACCATAGTAATACTCTATGATTTTCTTTGAAGCTTGAACTATTTCTTCTCCACAAGATATCTCATCCCCACAAAATGAATTATTAACAATTTGACTCTCTGCCAACAAATTGCCATCAACATAATAATATTTTGTGGATTTGCTTGCATCTCTTTTTATAATTCGAAGTCCGTTGGCATTATAATCAAACTTGATATTATTAATTTTACGCAAATGTCGAACATGGGACCATTCCAATATTTCCCCGCAATATGTTGTAGGATTACCTAAGTTGTCCATTTGATTTCTAAAAAAGATAAGGAAAAAGTGGTTTTTGAATACTATAGAAATAGAATTATCGATATGCTAAGACTAAACAAATATAAAGAAGCGTGTGCTGAAAAGCAAAATTTTTTGAAAATAACGAACATATTTAAATATAAAGTTAAGATAAAATTTCTATGGTTATTTAGAAATCAATACATAAAAAGATTTATAAAAAATGATTGTAAGTACGAGGAGAATGTTTAGTATGGATACAAAAGAATTTTGGACATCAGAAACACAAATGTTTTATAATAGAGAAAAAATAGTTAAAGCGCAAGGTAACTATGTTTATGATGAAAATGGCAAGCAATATTTAGATTTAAATTCGGGAACATGGAATGTATTTTTAGGACATGGACGTAAAGAATATGCAGATGAAATTGTTAAGCAAGCAAAACAATATGAATATATTCCGAATATAAGATTTCAACATCAAACAGGTGAACATTTGGCTCATCAGTTACTGGAATATTTGCCGGAACAATTTCAACATGTCTTTTTCACATCTGGTGGTGCAGAAGCTGTAGAAACTTCATTTAAGTTAGCCAGAGGTTTTTTCTATTCAACCGGAGAAAAAAATAAAAGAAGGCTGATTTCTTTGTATGAGAGTTACCATGGCTCAACATTGGGCGCTATGAGTGCATCTGGAGATCCGTGGGGCGAATTCCTTTTGACCCTCTTTTGAAAGATACATTAAAAATTTATCCTCAGTATTGTTGTAAGTGTAGGCTTGGATTAAATAAATCGTGCTGTAATTATGCGTGTCTTAAAGATTTAGAGTATCAGATAAATTTTTATGGAGCTGAAAATATATGTGCATTAATCATGGAGCCTATAATGGGTGTAGGTGGGGTTATAATACCCGATCAGCACTGGTTAAACGGTGTTGTTGATTTGTGTCACAAAAATAATATTCTTGTTATATTTTACGAAATTTCATCAGACTCCGGAAGGACTGGATCTATGTTTGCTTGTCAAAATTATGACATATACCCCGATATGATTTTGTTTGGGAAAGGTATATCTAACGGTACTCAGCCTTTAGCTGGAGTAATCATGACCGAGAATATATATGAAGCGTATTATTCAAAAGAAAGAGAACGTCAATTCAGACATGGCTTTACAAACAGTGGACATCCGATCGCTTGTGCTAGTGGAAGCGTGACCTTGAATATATTTAAGAAAGAAAATATTTTAAATCTGGTAAAGGAAAAAGAAAAGCAGTTCTCTTTGATTTTAAATAAGTTAAAAGATAAAGTCTATATTGGAGAAATCAGAATAATTGGTTTGATGATTGCAATAGAATTGATACATCCTGTAACAAAGAAAGATTTAAATATAGCTGATTTAGATATAATATTGCGGAATAATGGACTTATCGCGAGTCAAATGTGTCAAGCAGTTTGCTTTATGCCATCAGCCTATACGACTCCAGATGAATTTTCATCAGGACTTAAAATACTTTGCGATACTGTTGAAAGTCATTTAACTGAGGAGGCCCGTCTATGATAGTATTATGTCAAATAACAAGCTAGCGTATATAAAGGGAAAATATTATATAGATTCTTTGCTCAGAGAAGTTGCTATAATATATGAAAAAGAATAATATTCAAAAGTGTAAATACAAAGACGACAATCAAAAAAGCGTTTAAAACAAGCCAAAATATATTTAAGTCTTGATAAGTTTATATATATTAGCTTTTTTGCCATTTACTAATATATGGTACTTGCCGACAATTTTAAAAGGAAATTTCTCTAAAGCATTTTCAAAATCTTTAAGATTTCCCATTAGTACAACGCAACATCCATTTAATTTCAATATTCTGTAAAATTCTGATAACATCTTTTCATAAAAGGATACAAATTCATCATTCACGGAATTGTATATGTTCCAAGGCGGATCTGTAATTATTTTATCAAAAAAACCATCTTTAAAATATGAAAGGTTAAGAGCATCTCTTTGTTTTATAAATAGATTTTTTTTATTTTTCTTATACTCTAATTTTAACTTATTAATCAAGTTCTCATCAATATCACTAGCAAATATCATATTGAATCGGAAGTTTTTAACAATTTCTTTTGGTATAGACCCATGTCCGCAAAATGGATCTATTACTATATCGGATTTTGATATGTCGGATATCCAAGCAAGGAAATATGCCAATTCTGGTCTTATTGCTCCGGGTTGCAGTTGTTTTTCTGTTATTCTATTGTAAGTAAGCTTAAACAGAAACAACATAATCCCCTCAGTTCTTCTCATAAAAATAAAGTCCAAATCATGTTTCTTAAATGCGACTGAAAGATTACATAAATTTTCTATCTTGTTTTCTAAAGGCTTTATTAAACTATAATCTATTGATACAGGTTGATTTTTGTCTATCCCCAATATTTTAAAAGTCCTGTATTTTTTGAGATTAATATTGTAAAATATATTTTCAAAATTTATTTTTAAATGTTTAAAAAAATCAGATAAAGCACTGTTAAAACTTTGTTCATTGTTCACATTGCTGTATCCAAACATAAGAAAGGTGTTATTGAAGAAAGGAAATAAAGATTCGTTAAATATTTGTTTGGTCTTATAAATGATTAAGCCATCAAAATTTTTTATAATTTCCACATCATTAAGTTTGGTTTCTAAAAGCCTCGGTATTATTTCCCCAAGTCCACTAATGTATGTAGATGCAAATGTGTTTGTCATATTTTTTACCTCTAATAGTCTTTCAGCGCTAGGTGATTCTGAATGATTGCTCTTTTTTGAAATATTATTTTTAATAGAGTTGATATCATAGAGACATTTTGACCAACTATAGAAAAACAACATGGTTATTAAGAGAGAAAGTCAATCTTTATAAAGATTTCCGGTATCGGAAATTGTTTTAGTTTACCTGCATTTTAAAATTAGCATAATCAATCTCTGGTAAATATATCTCTGGTAAAAACTTTTTCTCGTATATCATCAAGATCATGACTATAGCGATTACAAACAATTAAGTCTGATAAACTTTTGAAATCTTGTTAATCCTTTTGTTTTTTTATAAATATTTTTCGATTGCGGGAACGCCGACCGAAACTGCATTTTCAATATTGTAGCTTTATTTAAAACTGCATGAGCCCCTTTACGACACTCATTAGCAATTTTTATATCGCCTAATATTTTTGCTCAGGGCCATCACATATATGTCGCCAATAATATACCGAGTCAACATTCAAAAAGTTCTTCGATTTTTTTGTTATTTATGTATTTTGGTATACCTTCTCCTACATATTTATATTATAACATAAAATGTGATAATAAAAAAGTTTTTAATTATTTATTGATAATAAAATAAATCA
Organism: Clostridia bacterium; assembly: GCA_028694075.1. GTDB lineage: Bacteria > Bacillota > Clostridia > Christensenellales > UBA1242 > UBA5489. The sequence goes on along the minus strand of JAQUUD010000027.1, from coordinate 2,508 downwards.
CATTAATAGCATTTGTTATTTTTCAACGCCAATTATAAGTGCTCCCGATATAAAAACATCAAACTATTCTAAAGATGATGTTTTTATACAAATTGTTAGCCAGTTTTTTGAATATGCGATAGATAATGAAAATGGTTCAAAAAAATCCAACAACAAAACTTAGAATACAAAGGAATGAGAAACATATAAAAGATGCATAGAAATATAAAGCAATTCCTGTAGATGTTAGAGAAAGATTTATGCAAGAGTTAGAGAAAAATATGTTCCTAAAAACCCTTTGCACAACAATGCTGTTTTGCGGACTTCGCATAGTCGAAGCACTTGCATTAACATGGCGAGATATTGATATTGAAAACAAAATAATAAAAATAAACAGAGCAACAACACTTGATGTAAAAATAGACAAAATGGGTAAATCGATTTCAAGAAAAACAGTTATAGGGACAACAAAAACAGCATGTTCGGTCAGGATAGTTCCAATGCCAGAAAGACTTTTGCCTATACTTGAAAATTGGAAAGAAGAATGCTGGGTAATGGGAAAAAAAACTGGTTGTGACCTAATATCACTTGATAGTCTAGTGTTTGGCAATAGCAACGACGAAGTAAGGTCATATTACGTCACAAAAACAATCTTCGAACGATTTGTCAAAGCAAACGGTTTTTCACAATATAAACTCCATTTCCACGGGTTTAGACAAACCTACTCAAATATAATGTTTGAGAACAATGTCAACCCCAAAATCACTCAAATGCTTCTAGGTCACAAAGATGTTAAAACAACTATAATGAACTATAACTCCGTCGACAAAACCTACTTCGACAAAACGGCAGATATTATCAATAAACAATTTAGTTGAAATTAAACAAAAGTGGCTGAAATTTACTACTTTTCTTTGATTGATTTTAAAAATTATTTTTCATAAAATCGCTTGTGTTCTAAAAAACAAAGTGCTAACATATAGATACTTATCTATGTGTAGGAGAAAAATATGAATTGTAAAGATGGTGCTTATTTGTTTAAGGTTTTAAGTGACGAAACAAGACTAAAAATAATTGAAATGTTGAAACAAGGCACAATGTGTGCTTGTAAATTGCTTGAAAAATTTGAAATTACTCAGCCAACTTTAAGTTATCACATGAAAATGCTTGTTGAAAGTGAACTTGTTAGTTGTGAAAAAAATGGTATTTGGAACAATTACACTTTGAATAAGGAAAAGTTAGAATGTCTTGCCAAATTTTTTGATAAAAATAAAAAATGTTGTGATAACAAAAATTGCGATTGTTATAACAACTAATATTTTTTTAGCATATATATAGACTACTATCTATATAATAAGGAGATTGAATGGGTAAAAAGAAAAGTTGTTCTTGCGGTGGTGATTGTGGCATTGATGCCCTAAAAGAAAAGCAAGAATATGAAGATAGAAAAAATTTAGAAAAAACAGACAAGCAAGTTGCAAATGAATGTACTGACGAAAACAAGCAAATTATAGATGGGAATATCGCTGTTAAAGATGAGAATATTCTTAATAAAAGCGACAAAAACATATTGGCTGAAAATGATACAAATTGCAGTTGTGATGGAACTTGCGATTGCAAAAAAGAATTAGTCCCCGTTGAAGTTGAAAATAATTCTTGTTGCACTAAAAATCAAAAAGATAAAAAGAAAAACTGGTTTTTAAGACATAAGAAAACAACAATTTTTTTAAGCGTTATTTTAGGAATTGCGCTTATAAATGTTTTTATTGGCTTGGTTTGGGATTGGGATATTGTAAAAAATATTTGGGAATTTTTTAATGACCAAATTCTTGGAATGAAATGGCTAAACTTTTTAATTGGCTTAGCAATCAGCGGAATTGGCGGTCAAGATTTTTTGGCTAGCCCGTGGGGCGCAAGTATTCAGTTTTTTATTTATGACACAATTAAAATTATATTTTTGCTTTGTTTTTTAATTTTTATTATTTCTTATATTCAAAGTTATTTTCCACCTGAAAGAACGAAAAAAATACTATCAAAATATAAAGGTATTAAAGCAAACATTATTGGGGCATTGCTTGGAACTGTAACTCCATTTTGCAGTTGTTCTTCCATTCCTATTTTTATAAGTTTCACTCGTGCTGGATTATCTAGCGGAATAACTTTTTCATTTTTAATTAGTAGTCCGCTTGTTGACCTTGGGGCTTTTGTTTTGCTTGCAAGTGTATTTGGATTTCCAATCGCCATTGCATATGTTGTTGTTGGCTTAGTTCTTGCTGTTATTGGTGGGACTTTGATTGAAAAAAGTGGTGCTGGAAAGTATGTTGAAGACTTTGTAACGGCTGGAAGCAGTGTTGACCTTGAACAAGAAAATTTAAGCAGAAAAGACAGAGTTTTATATGCAAAAGAACAAGTTTGGAACACATTTAAGAAGGTTTGGTTGTTTATTTTGATTGGTGTTTTAATAGGCTCTGTCATTCACAACTGGATTCCAACCGAATGGATAAGTGCAGTTTTGGGGCAAGATAAATG
>JAQUUD010000026.1 GCA_028694075.1 Clostridia bacterium | reverse complement strand
ATAACGATTTTTTATTTTTCAAATTGTCTGTGAAAATTTTTTCTGAATTATAAATATTAATATTATAAATTTCATTTTTTATATTATTGTTTGAATTTATATTTTCAATTTCACTTTTTGGCAAAGCACCAACAATAAGTTCTAAAAAATTTGTTTTTTGCTTTATTTCATAACCACTGTTTAATTTTGAAAAATCATCTTTAAAACTGCCCATTATGATTAAATAATTTTTTGCACGGGTGAGTGCAACATAAAGAAGTCTTAATTTTTCAGCAAATTCAGCAGATTTATTCATTTTCAACATTGCATCAAACATAACTGACATATTTTTCGTTCTAACTTCTGAATTATAAAATTGCAATGCAATGCCTTCATTAAGATTGATTTCAATTTCGCTGTTTTTTCTTTGCCCAGTAAATTCCGCACCAGCGTTCGCCAGTATCACAACTGGATATTCCAGTCCCTTGCTTGAATGAATTGTTGTTATATTAACGCAGTTATCTCCGCTGACATAATTCGGGGCTTTTATACTGTCTGGATTTTCATCAGCATAATCTAAAAAAGAAACCAAATTAAAATTAAATTCACTATTTTTAAAGTCCTGCAAAAACTTTTTAATTTTATTAACTTTTTCAAGACCATTATTTTTGGCATATAAATAAGAATAATAATCAAATTGATTTATTACTTTATTTAATGCAAAATAAATACCTTTATATCCAATATCAAATTTTATTTGATTTAATAAATTTTTAAAGTTTTGAAGTTTTTTAAATATTGCATCTTTGCTCTCATATGAAAGAACACATTCAAAAAAATTATTAGAACTTTTTTTATTATTTGATTTTAAATTTTCTTCGTTGTTTAATTTATGATTTTCTGTCAAACTATTTTTTTGATTTATATCAATATTTGCTGGCTGGATTTCGAGTTTTTCGTTATAAATTTGTTTTTCCTGTTCTGCTAAATCAGTTTTGTTTTTCTCATTTAAACCAGCAAGACGAATTTGCCCGAGTTCTGAATAAGACAACCCGCCAAAAATGCTATTCAAACAAACCGCAAGCGAAATATCATCATTAAAATTTCTGCAAAGCCTTAATAAACATATGAAAACATTGACTTCTTCATCATTCAAAAGAGATGCATTTGTGTTGGCATATATTGGAATATTAAAACCAGTTAGCACCGAGCAAAATTTATCGAGATAACTTCCACGAGCATTCAAAAGCACTGAAATATCTTTAAATTGAATTTCTTTAAATGTTTTTTCAGATATGTTGAAATATTTTGTGCCTACGAGATTGCTGATTTTTTCGGCTGTCAAGATTGCTTCTTTTTCAGCAATGCCATCTTGCAAAACATTAGAAGAATGTTCTCTAACGCTATAAACTGGCGGAGCAGACGGTTTTTCTGGTTTTTCAGGAAATTTTATTAAATTCAATTCAACTCTTGGCAAGTTCGCCGACTCATCTTCCGAAAATTCCAGCCGACCTTCAAGTTGTGCGGTGTTTTTATAGTCCAGTTTTGCGGTTTCCAGCGTCATAATTTCATTAAAAACAATATTCACAAACTCCAAAATTTTTTTATGACTTCTGAAATTTGAATTTAAAAACATAACTTCACTATTATCTGATTTTTTAAAAATGCTTTGAATTTCAAGAAAAATATCCGGCTCTGCCTGCCTGAAACCATAAATGCTTTGCTTAACATCGCCGACCATAAACCGCTTGTTCCCGCCCGCAAATGCGGATAAAATTCGTTCTTGCAACCTGTTCGCATCTTGGAATTCGTCAATAAAAATATAAGCGAATTTTTTGCTTAAACTCGTGCAAATTTCTTTATTCTCACTTAATTTAAGTGCAAATTTTTCTAAATCATTAAAATCCAACGCATTGATTGATTTTTTTAAGAGTGAATATTCTTTTTCAAAACAAGTGTTCAATTCTAAAAGAGTTTCAATTATTTCTTTCACATTTTCAATTGAAATGATTACATTTTCTTTTGTATAATCGCATATTTTTAATTTATTAATATAATCTTTTAATTTATCCCTGTGAAATACAATTTTTTCATACAACTTCAAAAAATCAGCATCTTGTTTTAATGTTTTAAAGTCGAAATTTTTATAAACTGAAAAGTTTTCAAAAAAACTGTTTTTATATTCAGTTTGTTCGCTTGCGGTTTTATTTTCTTGTTCTTCAAAAATTTCCTTTTCTAACGAATCTATTATAATTTCTTTAATATTTTGATTTTCAAAATTTATATTTTCATCAAAAATTTGTTGATCATTGTTAATTATTTCTGTCGTTTTTAAGTTAATTGATGTTTTTCCATAATTTCCATTTAATTTAATGAAACTTAATTGAGAAATTATATTGTTAATATATTCAACAAATTTAATTGCTCCTTGTTGTTCGGCTGTTTTTAAAAGATTATCAAAAACTGAAAGATAATACATTGCAGTTTCATAAAAACTTTTATTAACAACCTTAATTGCATAATTTTCGTTTAAATTGCTTTCACAAAGTTTTGTTGCAACCGTTTTGCTCCAATTATCTGCGTTATCAACCGCACTTAAAAAAATATTAATTTTATCAAGCAATTTATAAATTGTTTTTTCACTTCTGGATTTGCCATAGATATCCAAAAGCATATTTAGTTTTTCTCTTTTTTCTTCGCCATAAACCGAAATTGCTTTTTTAAGTGCCTGATATTTCAAGTTTTCTGACTGATTTTCTTCAAGCACGCAAAATTTGGGGTCAACATCAACAAGCATAAAATGTTTTTTTATAAGTTTTTGGAAAAAACTGTGTAAAGTTGAAATATCCGCCGTCATAACATCATCAATTTGAGAAATATATTTAATATTGCTTTCTGCTTTTTCATATAAAGCATTTATCAATTTTTGCTTCATTTCTTCCGCCGCCGATTTTGTGTAAGTCAGCACCAAAAGATTTTTAATATCAATATTTTCTTCCGTAATTATTTTGATTAACTTTTCAATCATAACAGTTGTTTTGCCACTGCCAGCGGAAGCCGAAACAATAATGTTTTTATCATTACTTTCCAAAATTTTTAATTGTTCGGGCAAAAAATTTATATTTGACACTGTCTTATCTCCTTTTGTTTGTTTTTTAAGATTTTTATTTTTTTAATACTTGATAATTAAAATTAATACAATCAATTTATATTATCATTTTTCAAATTTTCAAAAAATTGTTTATTTATTTCGTAAATATTGCTTCTAAATCCTTGCTTTTTATCATAATGACAAAGCGAAGCAAATTTACAAAACTGGCAAGCGCCTTGCTTTGGCGAAGGCGAGATATCTCCGCTTAAAATTTCAGTCAATGCTTTTTCAATCATACAAATCGTATATTCTTTCATATTATCAAGCACATTTTCAGGAACGGTGTAAGCCTTGCTATATTCTTTTTCGCCAGTTTCAAGTATTTTTTTTGAAACATTCAATTTGCAAGAAAAAATTTTGCTAAGGGGGTTCTCAGAATTCACACTTGTATCCATTGCAGATAAAAATTTTGTGTTGTGAACCGCTTTACCTTTCAGTATATATTCTTTATTTTTGTCTTTTTCCTCTTTATATTCATTCTTAATTGGGAAATAAAACGCACCACACGCTTTCTTGTTTAATAATTTTTCCAATATTTCAAGATAAGCAAAAATCTGAATTTTATCGCCATAAAAAACTTCAGGATATCCGCCGGCACTATCACTTCCAGATTTATAGTCAATTATAATAAACATATCATCATAAACATCAACCCGGTCAACAATGCCGGTTAGATAAAAGGTTTCTTCGCCAGCTTTAAGTTCATATGCCGGAAATCTTTTTCCACCAAAATATATTTCCGAAAATGCAGGTCTAAATTTTGAAACAGTTTGAGAATAATATAAAAATTCGCATAATCTCAAACTTTCATTTCCCAGTATTAATGTTGCATTTTTATTTAATTTTAAATTAAATTTATAAAACTTTTCATCTTTTTTAATATTTCTTATTATTTTTTTAACAATTTCAAGTAAAATCACACGGCAGTTTTCTTTAATATAATTCAGTTTATTTCCTTGCTTTAACTCGCTTTGATTATTGCTGTCAATTTCAATATTTTGTTTAAGTGATGCTTCACTTTCTTTTTGGATTTCTTTTTCATTGAAATTTTTTATTAAATTCACAAAATCGTTTTCAGGTTTTAAAAATTCTTCCGCAACTTTGTGCAAAAATTTTCCGCTGTCAGCAGGCATAATCTCAGGCTTATCCCGCTCCCTTAGTTTAAGAGCATCTGCTGAAAAATATTTAAACGGGCAGGAATAATATTTTTCGATTTTAGAAACCGAAGTTGTTCGATTTTTAAAATTTAATTTCAGCGCCTCTTCCTGTTCAATTTTAAAACAAGTTAAATCATCATAATTCTTTATATTATTCTTTAAACATTCATACATACTGCTCAAAACGTTTTTATTAAATTTATTTAAATCAGAATTTAACTTTAAAATTTCGTGCATTGCATTTTGTTCATTAACACAGTAATAAGCGAAATGTTCACATAAATCCTTTTCGTTTTCGCTGGTCGTTTCAAAAAATTTCAAATAATCTGAATTTCTTATGACAGGCAACGGCTCATTATTTTCAGAAAAAATTTTCTGCAAAGATAAAACAAAACCGCTCGGCAAAAGTTTTTCTCTGCTTTTTGCCGTCAGACAATAAGAAATAAAAATTTTTTTCACGGGTTGTAATAATAAATTAAACACCTTAAATCTATTTCGACGATTAATCATTTTAACGGTCGGCGAAATATCAGCAACTTGAGAAATATCAGAAATGATTTCATCACTTAATATGCCTGTATCATTTAAGTTTCTTGGCAACACGCCTTCATTAGCGCCCAAAACAAATAAATAAAGGGTTTCTTCAAAAAAACTGGTTGTTGCATCTCCAACAAAAATGGAGTTAACCGACACTGGAACGGTTGACAGTTCAATTTCTTTTAATCCGCTTTCAAAAAGTTCAAGAAATTCGTCAAAGTTCAGTTTTTCAAAACCCATAATTTTTTCAAGCGACTCTAAAATCTGAGTTGATTTTTCCGGCAACTGAATATAAAGTTTTTCTTCTTTAATTAAATTATTTTGTTTAAATTTTTCAAATAATTTATTATTTTTTTCAAAGATACTAAAAGTTTTTATGATTAAATTTATCAACTCAACAAAATCTTGTCCCGTTTTGCAGTTATTTTTTTGCGAATTTAACATAATAAAATTATTAAATATTTCGTTTTTCAGTTTTTCAATGCTTATATCTGAAAATTTTTGAAATAAATTATCCGAATGAATATCAAACTTTAAAATATAATCAATTAGCAAATTTTTTTGCTCCGGCGATATTTCAGTAAATTCACTGTTTATAAAATTTTCAATTAGATTAAGTGGAAAATTTTTATTAATTAAATTTAAAATTAAGATTAAATATCTTACAGTTTGCGTTTCGGCAATTTTTTTGCCTGTGTCGATGTAAAATGAAAAACCCAACTTCTCAAATTCGTTTTCAATATAATCGGCATAGACCTCCAAATTCCCGCACGCAACAGCAATATTTTTATACTCTACTTTTTCATTCTTTACTAAAAAATTAATTCTTCTTGTAAGTTCGAGTACTTCTTCATTTATATCATTCGCTTCAAAAATTCGGATAAAATCTTTCGCTAAATCATCTGAAAAATTTTTCTTATCAACTTTAAGCGAATATAAATTTTTATGTATAAGCATATTTGGCTTTTGCAAAGTGCAAGATGCCTGAATGATTTTCAAGGCGATATTTTCGCCAACTGATAATTGTTTGATTTTTTCATATATGTCATTTTCAAAAATAAATGCGTTATTTTGAAAATCGGGCTGTAATGCCCCAACAATCAAACTTTTTCCTGCTTTTGCCAAGGCTTTAAGCACTGAATAACCTTGCTTTGTTAATGCTTCAAAATTTAAGAAAAAGAAATTATGGTCAGCATAATCCATTTTTGAAATTGCATTTTCAAGATAAGTTAAAATTTTGGTGCTATCCAGTTTTTCGCCAAGCAATCTTTCATATTCTTCAAAAATCAATGCAATGTCGGAAAGTTTATTCAATTCAGACGGATTTAAAAAATCTTTAATTTTTTCAATGTCACCAAATTTCACTTCATTTGCTTTAAGTTGCGTTATTGTATTAAAAATTTCTTCGCAAAGTCCAGCACTTATTTTATTTTTAAAAGAAGTTAATTTGCCTTGCTTATTCATAATTGCTTTGCGAATAAGAAGTAAACTTTCCTGCTTTGAAACATATTCATACTCAAAATTAAGTTTGTTAAAAACTGAATTTGCAAAACGGGAAATTCCCATAACAGAAATATTAATCGTTGACGAAATATTAAGCACATTAAAAATTTGCTTTTCCATTAAAAGAGAAAACCTGTCAGGAATAATAATAACGTTTTGACACCCAAGGTTTTTATAATCAATTAATTTTATGGCAGTTTTGTTCACATCATTGAAGTTATTGCCAAGAACCACACAAATTTCATTCATAATTGAATTATAGCAAAAACTCCCGCATAAGTCAAAAATTGAAATATACAATTAAAGGAAATAAGTTTAAGTAAAAAAACTTAGATTATTTATTTTAAAAAATCAATTAAAAAATGCAAAAAGTCACAATTTTGTTTAACTGTGACTTTTTGGCTAATCATTTAATTTAATTTTTACGGCTTACGTTGAATTGTTGCTTTTTTGGAATCAGGCTTTTTGCTTTCGGGGCTATCTTTTGTGGCATTTATTGTTTCAGTTACACTTGCAACAAGAGAAGATAAATCCGCTATGTTGCTTGGCACAATAAGTTTTGTGCTTTGCCCGTCAGCCAAATGGTGCAAGGCTTCGAAAGCCTTTAAAGTCAAATATGCTTGACTTGGGTTTGCTTCAGCAATTTTTTTGATTGCTTCTGCTTCGCCCTCCGCTTCTGAAATATAAGTTGCTCTTTTTGCTTCTGCAATTAAAATCTTTGATTGCTTTTCGCCTTCCGCTCTTAAAATCTGGCTTTTTTTATCGCCTTCTGCAAGCAAAATTGATTCACGCCTTTCTCTTTCGGCTCGCATCTGCTTTTCCATTGCTTCTCGGATAACTTTTGGTGGGTCAATGTTTTTAAGTTCAACACGGTTGATTTTTATGCCCCACGAATCAGTCGCTTCATCTAATATAATTCGAATTTTTCCATTCACTGTATCACGGCTCGTTAATGTTTCATCAAGTTCCAGTTCGCCTACAATATTACGAAGTGTTGTCGCCGTTAGGTTTTCAATTGCAGAAACCGGCATTTCAACGCCATAAGAATATAATTTTGGATCAGTTATTTGATAATAAACAACGAAATCAATTTGCATTGTTACATTATCTTTTGTGATAATTGGTTGAGGCGGAAAGTCTGCAACCTTTTCTTTTAAAGATATTGGAGGCAATGTTTTATCAAAAATTGGCAAAACAAAATGCACACCTGTTTCCAGTGTTTTATGATATTTGCCCAGCCTTTCCACAATCACGGCAGTTGACTGTCTGACAATTCTCACTGATAATACGAAGAGCAGAACCACAACCGCAAGTATAATTATAAACCACCACATAATTTATTCTCCTTTTATTTTCTTAACTTTTAATTTATTTCCGTTTATTGAGATAACCTCGACATCTTCGTTTGCGGACATTTCAGTATCGCTGAAAATTGACCAGATTACACCGTTAAGTTTTATCGTACCCAATTTTTTATCATTACACACTTCAATTATGCGGGCTTTTTTGCCGATTAAAGGTTCGGCATTTTTCGCTTCGCTATTTTTATTTAACCATTTTAAAGCAAATTTTCGGATTCCTAAAATGCACGCAAGAGCAACAACCAAAGCGGATATAATCTGAACTTCCAAACTCACTCCGCCCACTGCACAAAGGATTAAGCCCACAAGAGAGCCGACTGCAATCCAAACGCTGATGAGTTCAAATGTGAAAAATTCAATTATTAAAGAAATTGCAATTATAACTGCCCATATGATTATTAAGTCCATTAATTTCTCCTTTATGAAATGCTTTTAGATTTATTATATTTGTTTGATAATAAATGTTATCACAATATATCATACCCAGTCAAGTGAATAAACCTTTGTTTATGTCTGATTTTGTAAAAACATTGCAAAAACAGTATTTTGTTGATATAATCAACTTACTATGAAAATATGCAACTTATCATCAGGTAGCGACGGCAACCTTACATATATTGAATCAGAGCAAAGCAAAATTATTGTGGATATTGGGCTAAGCTGTGCTGAAACTGAACGGCGTTTAAGATATTTAAAAGTTAATCCAGAGCAAATTGATGCAATATTTATTTCACACGAACACACAGACCATATCAAAGGGCTTGATGTTTTTGCAAGCAAATATAAAACGAAAGTGTTTGTTCACGAAGATGGATATAATTCACTTGTATCAAAATTAAAAAAACAATTAGATATAATTGCATTTAAAGATAATTTCTTTGATTTTAAAGGTCTAACAATACAAACAATAGCGCTTCCGCACGATGTTAAAAGATGCACCGGATATTCATTTTTGGAAAATCAAAAAAAGATAAGTATATTTACAGATTTAGGACATACTACAAATGATATACTTCAAAATCTTAGTGGCAGTAATTTGGTTTTTTTGGAAGCAAATCACGACGTGGATATGCTGAAAGCAAACAAGTCATATCCTGAAATATTAAAAAGGCGGATTTTAAGCGATAACGGTCATTTATCAAACAAAATGTGTGCTAGTGCAATAGCGGAATTGGTTAAATATGGAACGAAACACATTGTACTTGCACATCTAAGCAGAAAAAACAACACTCCGTTACTGGCTTATAACTCAATTAAGCAGTCGCTTTTCGAAGCCGGCATAAAAGTTGATGAAGATGTTAAAATCAATATAGCATCCATTGTTCCAAAAGCAATATATAAAACGAATTAAATATTTAATATCTTAGGAAATTTAAATAATTTTTAAAAAAAATGTCGCAAATTTTGAAGTGTAAATCAGGAGATTTATGAAAAAGTATGCGATTTTTTTATTAATTTTTGTCATTCTTATAATGTCAGGTTGCACAGATAATACCGAAGTAAGAGATTATACCGTGGATATGTCGCCTCGTTTGATTTCAGTTACTTCAAATATGAACACGGTTCAAGTGGTTGATGCTGTTAAAAGTGCAGTTGTTGGAATTTCTGCTAATCTGGATTATGGCGTAAGCGTTGGAAGTGGTGTTGCAATTGCAAATGATGGTTATATAATAACAAATCAGCATGTCATTGGTAATATTAAGTCAGTTAAAATTTATCTTGCTGACAAAACTTCTAGAACTGCTGAATTAATTTGGTCTAATCCATCGCTGGATATTGCCGTTTTAAAAGCGGATATAAGTTTGCCATATTTGCAAACTGCTCCATTAACGGAAGTGCAAGTGGGCGATGATGTTATTGCAATCGGGACCCCGCTTTCTTTGCAATTTAAACACACTGTTACAAAAGGCATTGTAAGCGCCTTGAACAGAACGCTTGAAGTTGAAAACGACAGCGGGACAATCAGTTATATGCAAGATTTAATTCAGCACGATGCCAGCATTAATGCGGGAAACAGTGGTGGTCCGCTAATTAATTCTAGCGGAAAAGTTATTGGGATAAATGCCTTAAAAGCCGCTGACGCGGAGGGCATTGGCTTTGCAATTCCGATTGAAACAGCAACTGCTGTGGTTGCAAAAGTAATACCAAATAATGCTTTTGAACAAACATATTTAGGCATACTTGGTTGTGATGCTGAAATTGCTTATTATAATGACGAAACAAGTGAAAAAAGCGGAGTTTATATAATGGACATTGCTGAAAATTCGCCGGCATTTAATTCAGGTTTATTGCCGGGAGATGTAATTACAAGGATTAATTATACAAATATAAAGTATATGCTTGATATGAAAAAGGTAGTTTTAGCCTTAAATCCGACAGATGAAATTGAGATTGATTATATTCAAAATGGCGAGTTTAAAACTCTAAAATTTCAAAATTTTTATTAAATCAATAACAACTAAAAATTTTTATTTTAAATTACAAACTAATAATTGGATATTGTGATTAGTCAAGACGAATGCAAGAGGTCAATATGTATAAAATAATTATCAATTCAATTCTAATAATTTATTTGTGTTTTGCACTCAGTTGCAATGCAAATGAATATAATCCGATTAATGTAACTTTTAAGAACGGGACTTTGCCGGGTTCTGAAAATTATGTGGTTACTGCGGTTTTTTTGGAAGACAAGCGAATTAGGGATAAATATACAGATATTTATATTATGGCAAACTTGAACGAAATCAAACTTTCAATAGGCAAAGAACCGAATCAGCCAGTTGAAATTTTGTTGACGGAAAAAGATAAATGGTATTCTTTAACCGATTTAATGAGCCAAAGTGATTTTGCAACATTTGCCAAAGCCCAAACAACAACATATATCATAACATCTGAAACAATAGTAACTTTAAAATTTAAAGCAGTAGGAGGAGAGTTAAATCAAGATAATTCTGGGCTTACAAGCACTTTTAATGTTTCCAAAGTTTTTGAGATTGAAATAGTTAAAGTTAAAAGTGATAGTTAAAAGTAAAAATATAAAAAGAAATGAATTTTTTAAATATTAAAGATAATTTTTTCAATTTTTTAATTTTTCTTTAATCAAATCGAAGTTTTAATAAATAAATAATGCTAATCTATCCGCTTTTAAACATTTATGTTTAAGGTCGGATTTTGTTTTTTCAAATTTTTATAAATTTGGTTATTTATTGAATATTCATATTGTAATATTCAAATCAACTCAAACAAGTCTAGTTAAAAAAATTTTAATTCAAAAAATTAATTATTTATTATGTTATAAAAATTATAAAGTTTAAAAACCAATGAATTAATTGTGCAAGAATAACCAATTTTAGAAAAGTACTTGTAATATGTCTTTTTATTTGCTACAATACTGGCGGTGAATTATGATTTTAATTAACAACCTTTATTTAAAATATATTAGGGAATATTATGCTTTGTATGATATAAACCTTAAAATTAAAGAGGGCGAAAGCGTTGCTTTTTTAGGCGAAGTTGAAAGCGGAAAAACCAGCCTTATAAGAATACTCGCCAAAGTTGAAAAATATAGCAAAGGTGAAGTTTATATTAAAAACATACCATTGAGAAAAATCAACTATGCAACTGATATCAACTTGGGTTATTTGCCGGCAACACCAGTCTTCTTAGAAAACAAAACTGTGTACGAAAATTTGTTATATATTTTGAAAACTCAAAAAGTTAAAAAGTCTGAAAGAGAAAACAAAATCAACAATATCTTAATTGAGTTTAATTTTGAAAGTTTAAAAGACACCAAAATAAAGCAATTAAGTTTGTTTGAAAAATATTTAATCTCATTCGCAAGGCTTTCCTTCAGAAAACTTGAAATTGTTTTAATAGATGACATTTTCGAAAAATTAAATGAAGAACAAAGTGAAATTATAAAAGAACTTATCAAAAAACTATATGTGGGTAAATCCACCTTAATTTTAGCAACACAAAACGAGAAAATCGCAAAAGAACTGTGTAAAAGAGAAATTTATTTCAAGTCCGGTTCAATTGAAGAATAAAAGGTTAAAAATGAAAGTAAAAAAGCAAGACAAAGAAGAAGAAAATCTAGAAGAAGAAATAAGGCTGATTTTTTCAACCGAATATGTTTTAAACTGTTTCAGCGACGGAAATGAAATGCAATACATAAAATTTTTTAAAATTCCTAAAATTGAAAAACTGATTAATAATGAAGAAATTATGTATTCCATAAAGCAATATTTAGCAAATGATTTAATTATATCTCAAACTTCACGAAGTTCATTTATGCATCGCAACACACTTATATATCGCGTTAATAAATTTCATAAATTGACTGGTTTAAATTTGAAAAAATTTAATGACTCAGTTCTTTTTAATAATATGATTCATATAAAAAGTTTCTTTGACACAAAAACAAAAATAAATGATATCTTTTAATTAATTTATTTAAATTATTAAATAACATAAAAAATATATAAAAATATATAAAAATAAAAAATATTAAAAATAATTATTAAATTAATTATTTAAATTAGTATTTAAATTAGTATTTAAATTTTATTTTAAATTCTTTAAATTAATTATTTAAAGAATTTTTTTATATTATAATTTGAATTTATTAAACTTTTAATTCTCTGAATTTCCATTATGATAATCTCTTACTTTAATATAATTAATTTGCTCTCTTTTTCTGCGATTTCTGCTCGGGCTTAAATCTTTTTTATTTGAATTATTAAACAAACCTAAAACTGAACTTAAATTAGGATTATTTGATAAAGAACCCAGCATATCAGAACCCCCGCCACCAAGCCCTCCTAATATTTTTCCAAGCCCGCCCATTCCGCCACCACCAAGCCCTCCTAGAAGGCTTCCAAGTCCGCCCATATTATTTCCTAGTCCGCCTTGACTTCCACCAAGCCCGCCTAGAATGCTTGCAAGACCGTTTTGATTTGTGCCTTGATTGCCAAAGTTTCCGCCACCGCCAAGCATTTTCAATATGTTTGCAATACCGCCCGAACCGTTATTTTGATTTTGATTTACATTATTAAAGTCTTGCGTGTTTTCGGCAGGATTCACATTGTTAGCGGATTGATTATTTTGAAACCCATCATTATTATTTTGATTATTGTTAAAACTTGCTGAATTTTGGTTTTCATTTGTGCTGAAATTGCTAGGATAATTTGGCGAATAATTTGATGTGTTTAAATTTGATGGTGATGAATTTTGATTGTTATTTTGTTGAGTTGCATCTGCAAAATTTGGTTGTGCAAAATTTGAATTCGGTTGTTCATATTGTGGGGAATTTGGTCGCTGTTCAAATTGCGGTTGTTGTGCAAAGTTTGGTTGTTGTGCAAAGTTATTTTGCCAAAATTGATTATTAGAATTTCTTTGATTTGAAAAATTATTTCTATTATTAAAATTATTAGATTGATAATTGTTATAATTAAAATTTTGGTTAGGACTGAAATTTTTATTATATTTCGTTCCCTGATAATAAGGATTTTTTATTTCATTCTTTTCATTTGAACAAACTTTTATTTTCGGTTGAATTTTATTATTAAAACTTTGTTTTGGGTATGTATTTTGTATATTTATTATTTTTTTCTCTTTTTTTATATTTAAATTTGATGGGGAATCTTGTTTTTCAGTTTTTGTTTGAAATTTTTTTATATTATTAACATTTATTTGATTTTTGATTATTCCTTTTTCAGGCAAAGCAGTAAAAATCTTTCCGTCCAAAAAATCGGAGTTATTTCCGCTGTTTTTTACACTTTTATTACTTTTTGTTTCGGATAAGCCTGTGACTTTTTGATTTTTATTAGATTTGTAATTTTGCTTATCATTTTTTTGTACTGACATTTTTAACTCCGCAACATTATATTATATGCCTACATATAATTATATAGTTAAAAAGGAATTGTTAGTTATGAAAAAAAGTTTTTATGAATATAGTCAAACAAATAATAATGGCGAGAACGCAAATCAAAACGGCAGGAAATCTTTTCAAAAACAGAGCGAGCATAATAATCTAAACCAAAAGCAAAGTCAACAAACGGATTTCAGCAACCAAAATTCAAATTCCAGCAATCAATCAGCAGGGTTTAGTAGGCAAAATAACACTTTTAGTAATCAGGGCTTTGGCGGTCAAAACAGTTTCAACAATCAAAACGGTTTTAGCAACCAAAACTCTGATTTCTTAAAAAATCAAAATATGGGGAAAGGCTCTAATACGGAAAAAGTTGAAGATACCTTAAATAAATATAAAAATATGTCGCAAGGCGATTTGCTTTCAAATTTATATTCCGAAGTTGCCAAGCAAAAACAGCAGGGAACTTTTGATGCACGCAGGCTAGAAAATGCAATTTCAAGTTTGGGGGGATTATTAACCCCCGAGCAACAAAAAAATATGAAGGAAATGTTAAATAAACTCAAATGAAAAATAAATTGGATAAAATATTAGTGCAAACATTATCAATGATTTCTTCAGGTCAAGAAAGTTTGGAATGTATTGCTTATGTAGATAACATTGAAACTGCCTTAAAAAATTTGGAAAAAGATAAAATAAAGGTGACTGCAACGTTTCCATTTATAAAGGCGTTATCACTTAAATTAAACCCCAAAAAATTAAATAGATTATTGTCATATAACTTTATTGAATATGTTTCAAGTCAGGCAAATGTGTTCGCACTTATGAACATTGCCAAAAAGATTTTAAAGATTGATGACAAACTAACGGGCAAAAATGTTTGCATTGCGTATATAGACACGGGCATAAACCCCCATCTTGATTTTGTTTTAGGCGAAAACAGAATTATTAAGTTCATTGATTTAATAAACAATAAAATTTTCGCTTATGATGATAATGGGCACGGCACATTTGTCAGCGGAGTTGGCTCAGGAAACGGCACCGTTTCCGGCGGAAAATATAAAGGGATTGCTCCCGAATCAAAAATTATTTCAATTAAAGCGCTTAACGAGCAAGGCGAAGCGAATTCAACAAAAATTTTGGAAGCAATGCAATGGGTTTACGACAATAATGCTTTATATAACATAAAAGTTGTTTGTATGAGTTTCGGAAGTGAACCGCTGGGCTTAAATGACCCAATTATGAAAGGTGCCGAAGAACTTTGGAAAATTGGAATCACAGTTGTGGCGGCTGCAGGCAACAGCGGGCCAGAATATGAAACAATAAAAAGCCCGGGAGTTAGCCCGAAAATAATTACAGTCGGCGGATTTAATGATAACCGAATTGATGAACAAACTTTTAATGAAAAGTTTTTCGAAATTGCGGAATTTTCATCTCGTGGCCCAGCATTAAAAAGATTTAAGCCCGATGTTATAGCGCCATCTGTGAATATAAAATCTTGCGGGCTATCTGGCTTTTACACATCTCTTAGTGGCACAAGTGTTGCAACCCCGATGATTGCAGGCATTTGTGCCTTGACTTATGAAATGAACAAAAATATTAAACCTGACACAATAAAAAAACTTTTAACATCTTGCTCCAAAGCAATAACCTACAACAACAACATTGAAGGCTTCGGCATTCCCAATGTTGAACTGATTTTGAAGAATAAAACGGGGCTTTGAAAATAGAATTACGAAAATGAAGTTACGAAAATAAAAATATAAATCAAGCGCCTGACTGTTGTTCGGTCCGGTTGACTTGTTGAGTTGTCCGGTTGACTGATTTACTTGCCCGTTGGACTGTTGTCAGGTCCATTTGACTGGTTGATTGGTCCGGTTGACTGTTATTCGGTCCGTTGGCCTGTTGTTTTGCCAATTAGACTGTCAATCAGTTCGTTTGACTGTCAACTTGTTCGTTGGACTGTCAACTTGTTCGTTGGACTGTTGAATTGCTTGTTTAACTGTTGACCGCTCGCCTTAAATCCGCTCGCTTGGTCCAGTTGACTGTTGACTGGTCCGGTTGACTTTGTAGTTCAATCCGATTGACTGGTTAAATTGCCCATTTGACCCGCACGCGTCGCTCCATTTTTGCTAACGCAAAGCTAAAGCAACACTGTGCTCGGTCGATTTGTTCGTTTGACTGTTGTTAGGTCCGTTTGACTTTGTTGATTTGTCCGTTTGACCAGTTGATTTGC
>JAQUUD010000025.1 GCA_028694075.1 Clostridia bacterium | reverse complement strand
TCGATTTAATATCTAATGTTTTGGGGTTGGAGGTACTTCCGCTGGATTTGCAAGAAATTTGTTTGTTAAGGCTTGCAAACGCGGAAGAAAGCTTGAACGAACTTGTCAAACTGTCGAATTCAAAATATTCAAAAAGTACATTGAATAATAAACTTAACAAAATAATAAAAATTGCTAAAAATCTTGATGCTTAAAAACAAAAATTTTTGACAATTGGGTCTTTAACTTTTTGAATTTTTTGGTTCATTATGTTTTATTAATTTGTTTTGCTTTCACTTAGTTTATTTAACAATTAAATTTAATAAAAATAATTAACAGAAAATGGGATAAGTTCTTTAAATTGTTTTATTGGGCTTTATAATTATTTCAATTTGTTTTCAAAATTTAATACTATTTTCTAACTCTGCCTCTAAAAAAACTATATAAAATCAAAAATATTGAAACGCAAACGACAATTAAGGAAATTGCAATAACAAAGCGTGAACCAATACCGTCCGGATTGATATCTTCTGCTTGCAAATAATATGTAAAAATTTCGTCTTCAAATGAAAAAGATACTTTGCAATATTCTTTATTGATATCATAGCCGTCCAAAATCTTTATGCGAGTGTTTACTTCCAAAGCAATATCATTAACTTCAATATATTCATCTCCGACCAATCTGAAAACCGAACTTGCATTTGTTAAAGTTGCATTTGTGTCTAAATAAATAATCGGAGATTTAATATTACAGTCCAAGGCATATGCAATCAAAATATATCCAGAAACTTCTGGAGTATAAGCAACTTCATAAAAAGTATCCTGCACAGATATAACCTCAAAAATTTCGCCATAATAAGCCGTGTCCAAAATCTCAGAATTTTGGTCAGCAATTTCATAAATGTTAATGCGGTTTGAAATAATTTTTACATTTTCGGGAATGTCAAAACCAAATTCAGAATTAATAAACGCTTTGCAAGCGGAAAATTCACAGCAACTGGTGCATTTGGGACTTATGTTGTTATAACTCAAGGATTCATTGCGGACGCAAGTTGATGATTCGTTGCAGATGCTAGGCGAAGTATTTTCTATAAAATTATAATTGCAACTTAAATTGTTTGAAGGTTGACCAGCAAACAAAAAAGTTCCAAATAAAACAATCGGCAAAACAATAAAAAGCAACAATTTTTTCATATAACAATACTATCAAATTTTTTGCTCATTGTCAATTTTGCGGAATGAAAAAATAATTTGATGGCATAAGACTTAAAATATATTAAACAAATTTGATTATAATAAAACTTTAATAAAATAAAAAATTAACCTGCTAATAAATATCCTTTGATGTTAAAAGATTTGGAATTAAAATTCAAAACTTGGACTTTTATGAGCCCATTTTTGTTTTAATTGTTTTACAAATATCTTCAACAATAAAATTGAACTCTGTTTTATCGATATTTTTATATTTTTTATCGAATTTAAATGCCAAATAATTTAAAGAGGCAGACTCTCTTTTCTTTATATAACTTAGTGAAACATTATCACGCTTGATTATTCTTGAAAAACGCAATTTTTGCGGACAGTTTATTAAAATTTTCAAATTGCAGGTTTCCCAAAAAGGCAACATAGGCAATAAAATATAATCTAAAATTACAATATCTTTTTTGCACCGAGCAATTTGATGCTTCACAGTCTTTATCATTTCCGGCAAAGTAAAATCAGTTAAGACTTTCATATTATTTTCATCAGAAAAAACAAGCGCGCCTAATTTTTTCCTGTTGAAACTGCCGTCTTCATCAAGTATTTGCTTGCCGAAATGTTTTATTAATTTTATTAAAACCGCTTTTTGCTCAACAACGAAGTGTCCGATTTTATCAATTCGAATCACTTCGCAATTTAATTTTTGACCAAGTTTATTGCAAATTTCTGATTTGCCACTTCCCGATTTCCCTGTAACGCCTATTAAATACATTTTTTCTCCTATTTATTAACAACTGATTATATCATATAAATGCAAAAATGTATATTTTGATTTTCATATGTTATTGATTAAAAATTTGATTTGTGTTAAAATCTATCACTTACAAAAAAGAAAAAATCAAAAGGAATATAAAATGATTGACTTTCATTTGCACACGAAATTTTCAGATGGAACGGATAGCGTTCAACAACTTGTTGATAAAATAATAGATAGCGACATTAAAATCTTTTCAATAACAGACCACGATACGATTAAAGGGTGTCAATATTTACACAACAATTTAAGGCAAAAACTATCAGATAATAATATAAAATTTGTCAACGGAATAGAGTTTTCAACGAGATTAAACGACAGTTCAGTTCATATTTTGGCATATAATTTCAGTCTTGACAATGAAGTTATGTTAAAGTTGATTAAAGAAGGGCAAGAACTTAGAAAAAAAAGAACATTAAAGAGAATTGAACTTTTAAACTCGGAGTTTAATATTAAATTTTCTGATGAAGAACTTGACAAAATTTTAAAAATGGACAATCCCGGACGCCCGCATATCGCACAGGTTCTAGTTAAAATGGGTTATGGCAGAGATCCAAATGTTAAAACTGAAAAATTCTCTCAACTTGCTTTTGCTTGCATAAATAAATATTTATATCACGAATTAAAGGAATTTTCAGTGCCATCAGATTATTTAATTAAAGAACTGAAAAAGGCAAAAATCTTATCAGTTATGGCTCACCCTTTAACAAGCAAAACCAACAAAATGAAAGTTAAGTTAACTGCGGGCGAATTAAAAGAAAAGTTGGATTTCTTAACAAAATGCGGGCTTGATGGTTTAGAATGTTATTATTCTGAATATAATAATGTTGATAGAGAACTTTTGTTGGCACTGGCGAAAGAGAATAATTTATTGATTTCTGGCGGAAGCGATTATCACGGAAAAAATAAATCGGTTGTCTTGGGTTGTCTTGGAATAGGCATTGAAAATGTTGAAAAAAAAGAAATCACTTTGCTTAAAGCAATAAAGTCCTTAAATTAAGATTTTAAGAATTTATGTTGATTTTTCGTTTTAAGTATGTTATCATTAAATAATATCACTTTGCAATTTTTAAATTAACCTAATATAAATTTTTTAAAGTTCGAAATATAGAGATTGTATCTTTTAAATATAGATAAAAAACAAAGACAAAACTTAAAAAAAAGATTTTGCCCAATATAAATTAAAAATCTTACAGCGGATTTTTTGTTAATAATTGGGACATAAATAAGATATTAAAGCAAATAATTTTTTTGTTTAGTTGACTGATATAAAAGGACATAAATTTATGATGTTTAAAAACTCTTTCAAGTTGTTGCTTGCAAATTTTTCGTCAGTTTGGAAATTATTGTTATATAAAATTATTGTCGTAGCCGTTGTTTTCGGCTTGTTTATGTTGGCAACTCCTGCATTGTCTAACTTGTTGAATGTTGAGCAGTTGAGTGATAGTGTTGCATCATTTTTGACAAATTTTGGTTTTGGCATTTCATATATTGATTTATTGACTTATTTATATACAATTTTGCAAACTGTTATTAATGTGCTTTCTGAAATGATTGCAACCAGCCCGCTTTTATTTCTTTATTTGGTGTTTTTGCTTTTCATTTTATTGCCTTTCTTATGGCATTTCAGCGATGTTGCGATTGGAGAATGTGCATATGGCTTTATGGCAAGCCAAACAAAATATGGCTTTATGGGTGCAATGATACGCAAACTTGGAGTTTCTGTGTCTTATTCAATTTTGTTAACTCTTGCAATTTTGCCTTTCACTGCATTAATGCTTGCGGGCGGAGTTGCAGTTCTATATTTAACCGTTTATGGCGGACTGCTGTTATATTTTTTGCCTTTCATTTTGTTTGTTTATTTGCTTTTAATAAATTCATTGAAAATTACTATGCTTAGTGGTTGGACACCGTCAATTGTTGTGTTTAACTGCAATGCCGTAACAGGTTTTAACAAAGGAATGACTGCTCTTTTCAGACGATTTTTTAAAGTTTGGTCAACATCAATAATTTTAACTTTCATAGTGTTATCTGTTGCAATGTTGCTAGGTTGTTACGCATTATTAATAATAATTCCGATTGCATCATTATTCATTTCAATTTTTGGTATGGTTATGTTTTTCGGCAGTCAAGGAATGAGATATTATGTGGATATGGACACCATAATAACACCAAAAAAATTAGAGCAAACAGATAAAATTTGCAAATTAAAATATGTGATTTGAAACTTATAAAGCGTCAAAAATGTAATTAAATAAAAATAAAAGAATATACTTTTAATAAATTATAAATTTCAAATTTCTCAAAAATGTAAAAAATTATGTTTTTATAACAATTAGTTACTTTATATTGCTTGGCAAAAATTTTGTTTAAGTCACCAAATTGACTTACTCAAACATTACCATTTTATTAAATCTAAATTCAAATGCTCATTAAACGCATTAATAAATTTTTTGCTGTGAATATTACTGAGCAATGATATAAACAATTGAAAGACAAAAATAGAATAAAAGAATAAACAAAAAATCAAAATAAAAAAACAAAATAATTAATTTAGAGTTAAATTAAAAACTGAGTGAGGTTTTTTAATTTGCAAAATTATTTTTTAATTCGAAAATAACTCAGGCAATTTATTTGTCTGATTATAAATAAAAAAATTTTAAGGAGAAAAAATGAACGAAATACAAAATAAGCAGGAGAATTCAACATTTACAAAAACTGAAATTTCTGCAAACAAACAAAATCATCAAAGAAGACCGCATTTTACAAGGAATGGCAACCAAAGAAACAATAATATGCAATCTTATGCAGGCGGTTCTCATCAGAATGGCGTGGCAAATAATGCGACAGTGTCTGAAGATTTGTCCACTTCCGTACAAACAAATAATAATGAAGTTAAAAACAAAATGAAAATAACCTTTTTGGGTGGGGTTGGCGAAATCGGAAAAAATATGACCGTTTTTGAATATGGCAATGAAATTATTGTAATTGATAGTGGTTTGACTTTCCCAGATAATGACTTGCCTGGCATTGATGTCGTGATTCCGGACATTTCATATTTGGTTGCCAACAAGCATAAAGTTAAAGCAATTATCTTAACACACGGGCACGAGGATCACATCGGTGCACTTCCTTTTGTGTTAAATGAAATCAAAGCGCCAATTTATGGCTCTGAACTAACACTTGCTCTTGTTGAACTTAAAATGCGAGAGTTTCCAAAAATACAATATAAAGCAATAGCGGTAAAGCCAAAAAATTTATTAAGAATAGGCAGTTTTGCAATTGAATTCATTAGGGTATGTCATTCAATTGCAGGTGCGTTTGCCATCAGCATTTCAACGCCAGCGGGCAATATTATTCACACGGGAGATTTTAAAATTGATTATTCGCCGATTAATGGTGGTGTGACTGACCTTACTCGTTTTGGCGAACTCGGCAAAAAAGGTGTAAGTCTTTTGTTGTGCGACAGCACTAATGTTGGGCGTAAAGGTTATTCAATGAGTGAATCAAAAGTTGGCAAGGTTTTGGAAGAAGTTGCTTTTAAACAAAATCCGACGAAGAGATTAATAATTGCAACATTTGCCAGTAATATACACCGCTTGCAACAAATTTTAAATCTTGCGGAAAAATATAAAAGAAAAGTGGCTTTTACGGGCAGGAGTATGATTAATGTTTCCGAAGTGGCAATGAAAGTTGGCGAACTTACATTTGATAAGAAAAACATTGTTGATATAGAAAAAATTAATAAATATGCCGATAATGAACTTGTGTTAATTTCAACAGGCAGTCAAGGTGAACCGATGAGTGCCCTCACAAGAATGGCGTCTGATGATTTCAAAAATGTGAAAATCGGGGTGAATGATACGGTTGTCCTTTCGGCTTCGCCAATACCGGGCAATGAAAAAAATGTATATAATGTTATTAACCGTCTTTATAAGCGTGGGGCTGATGTGATATATGATGAACTTGCGGAAGTGCACGCGTCAGGTCACGCTTGCCAAGAAGAAATTAAGGCGATTCATGCCTTGGTAAGCCCAAAATTTTTTATGCCCGTTCACGGTGAATATAGACATATGAAAGTGCATAAAGAACTTGCGGTTGAAATGGGAATGGAAGAGAGAAAAGTAATAATTCCGGACATCGGAATGCAAGTTGAACTTACACCGAATAGCTTAAAACAAGTAGGTTTTACAAAAGCAGGTTTGCGTCTTGTTGACGGTATGACGCTTGGCGACACCGAAAGCAATGTTTTAAGTGATCGAAAGCAACTTGCCGAAGATGGTTTCTGTGTTGCAATTCTAAGTATTTCAGGAACTACCGCAGAATTAGTAAGCGAACCTTTCATAATAACTCGTGGCGTTGTTTATAATTATGAAGCAGACACAATAGTTAGAGAATTAAAATCAAATTTAACTATATTCTTAAAAAATTATGATATAAAAGAAATGGAATTATCGCTTTTGAAAAATGAAATCAGAAAATATATTTCAAACTTCATTTATAAACGAACCAAAAGAAGACCTATAACACTTGCAATGGTTATGATGGTTTAATTTGAAAGACATAAAAAAAATTATTAAACATTTAAAATGAAAATATTAAAAAGCCGTTTGTTGTTTTTGAAAATGACAAACGGTTTTTTTATTTATAATGTTATCTATTTTGTAATTTAATATAAATTTTAGATAAATTTAATTTAACTAATTGTTTAATTATAAAATTTATCATTATGAAGATTATTTTTAATTAAAAAAAATTTATGCATTTTTTAATAAATTCCATATTGACAGTTTTATATAAATATGATAACTTATTTATAAGGGGCAATTTGTGGAATTAGATTTTGTTAAAGCAACCAAAAAATATAAATATGCGGTTTATTCTACAAAAAGCAAGAATAGATTAGGCACAACAGGAAAATGGAGCATTAAAAAAGATGATGGGAAAAATTCCTATGTTGTTTTTTCAATGACGGCAGATGATGATTTGCATTTTAATTTATTTAATAAATCAAGTAATCCTGAAATTGTGTTTGATAAAGAATGTTTATTTTATCGTTCATTTGTGAAATTACTTGGTGGAAAAAATAAGTTGGAAATACAAAGCGACATGCACGGCGGAAACAAGGTTCTGATAACAAAGTCTACCAATTCGGTTAAATTCAGTTTTGAATGCAGTGAAGACCAAACGAATAATCCAATAAGCATAAAAAACAGAATGAATGATATCAGAAGCCATAGGTACGAAACAGATTTAAGAAAACATTTTTTAGAATGTTGTTATGAAATGAATTGCATTGTTGAAGATGAGATGAAGTTAATTCAAGGATTTGGAATGGTTTGAAATTTTCTTACAAATTCTTTATTATGTTAGATTTTTTCATTTAATGAAAATTATAATTTGATTTTTGTGCAATTTATATCGCAAATATTAAGGATTACATATAATAAATCACAAACTTTAAGTTTTATTCATAAATACACATTATGGAATCAAATATTGTTTCAGCAACAGCGGTTATGCGTGGCGGACCGCTTTACCCGAATATTCAAGGCGAAGTTGTGTTTAATCAAACAAAGTTTGGCGTAGAAGTAACTGCAGATATTTATGGCTTGCCACCTTTTACAAGGCAAGATAATCTTGCGATATCACCTTTTGGTTTTCACATTCACGAGGGTGAAGATTGCAATGCTGGCTCGCTTGAAAATCCTTTCCCCAACACATTAGGACATTATAACCCGTATAACCAGCCTCACGGCAATCACGCAGGAGATTTCCCTATTTTAATGCCACTTTCAAATGGGTATGCACATATGAGTTTTTTAACGGATAAATTCACAGTTGAACAAGTTTTAGGTAAAGCATTAGTCATTCACCAGTCGCCTGATGATTATAGAACTCAGCCGTCCGGCAACAGCGGAGTTAAGATTGCCTGCGGGATTATCATATAATGTTATATTTTGTGACATAAGTTGTAAGAAATTTTTGAATTTAAAAAATATTTTAAAACAAACTAATATGAAATAATGGTTCAAGGTTAAAATTATATTGCGTATACTAACTAAAAAAACTCCTGCGAAACCCCGATTTGTAAAAATCGGGGTGGGCAGTGCTTCGCACTGCCCTAGCGGTTGCTCCGCAACCGCTTTTCGCAGGAGGTATTTATTTTTAACTAATCTAAGCGACATAAGAAATCTTTTAAATGCACTTTGCCATAAAATCAAGTCAAAGAATGAGTAACCGCTTTAGATATTCACAGTTATTAAAAAATTAATAAAAGGAAATCTCTAATTTAAAAAACTAAAAAAATAATAATTGAAATTTTTTAATTTGGAAAACAAAATCTAAATTCGAAAAATCAACTTATAAAATCAATATTCTATCAAAGAAGATTGCATCTCGGCGGGTTTGGGCAGGTTCATTAGTTCTAAAACGGTTGATGCAATGTTTGCAAGCCCGCCAGTTTTGACAAGTTTATATTTTTTTTCATTCGGCGTTACCAAGATGAAAGGCACGGGGTTTGTGGTGTGAGTTGTGCAAGGCTCTCCTTTTTCATCAATTAGCATTTCGGCATTGCCGTGGTCAGCAGTGATAATGCAATTTCCATTAGCCATAAGGCAAGCCATTGCCACCGCGTAAGCGCATTTATCCACACAAGTAATTGCTTCTTTTGTTGCTTCCAAATTGGCAGTATGCCCCAGCATATCTGCGTTTGAAAAATTCACCAAAATAAAATCATATTTCTCTTCAGCAATCGCATTCATAACCGCTTCAGTAATTTCAACCGCCCGCATTTTTGGGTTTTTTGTGTAATCAGTGTCTTCCAGTGTTGGAATTAAAATTCGGTCTTCATTCGGAAAGGGTTTTTCTAACCCGCCATTAAAAAAGAAAGTAACATGAGCATATTTTGTTGTTTCCGCAATGTGAAATTGTTTTTTATTATTTTTTGAAATAACTTCTGCAAGTGTATTCTTGACTTTTTCAGGCGCATAAGCAACCTTAATATTTTTTAAATCTTCGGAATATTCAGACATTGAAACAATGTAAATATCCTCGAGTTTTTTTAAAGGGAATTCCTTGAAACTTGGCTCAGACAAAGCCTCTGCAAGTTGTTTTGCCCTATCAGAACGGAAATTGAAAAAGATTACCGCATCGCCGTCGTTTATTGTTTTAGGCTTACCAATTATTGTTGGCTTGATATATTCATCAAAAACCTTTTCGCCGTAACTTTCGTTTAAGGCATCAGAAGCAGTCTGATAAAATTTTTCGGCTTTGCCAAAAGCAAGCATATCATATGCTTTCATAGTAAGTTCATAACGCTTTTCCCTGTCCATTGAATAAAATCTGCCACAAACGCTTGCAATCTTTGCTTTTTTGTTCTCGCAAAAACTTTCAATTTCGTTAACAAAGCCCAGCCCACTTTTTATGGAAGTGTCCCGCCCGTCCGTGATTGCTTGAATATAAACTTTTTCGATTTTATATTTTTCAGCCAAATCAACCAGTGCTTTCAAATGATTGATATGTGAATGCACTCCGCCGTTTGATAAAAGCCCAATTAAATGCACAGCACCGCCGTTCAACTTGGCGAACTTCATTGCATTAACCAGTTCTTTGTTTTTGAAAAAATCGCCACTTGCAATTTCACTATTTATTTTTTCTAAATCTTGTAGTAATATCCGACCGCTTCCAATTGTCAAATGTCCAACTTCGCTGTTGCCCATTTGATTTTCCGAAAGCCCGACAGCCGTTCCGCTTGCCTGAATCAGCATATGCGGAAATTTTTTTATTAATTTATCCAAAAAGGGAGTGCCAGCAAGTTTTATGGCATTCCCTTCCATTTCTTTTCGCTCACCGAACCCATCTAAAATAACCAATGTAACCATATCCTTATTTATACCAGCAATTGAGCAAAAATGCAAATGGATTGAAGTAAATTTTGTAAAAAAAGTTTAAAGTAATTTAATAATCAGTTTGAAAAATTTTTATCAAAGATTTTAATAATGATAAAAGAATTAAACATTTAATACTATAATTGGACGAATGTATCTTATTTGGGTCATTAAATGTTCATTGCTTTGGGTATTTGTTTGAATAGTCCCTGAACTTAATGAAATACCAAATGCCGCACTTTTACAGGTGCTTCCATTAACAGTTGTCATTCTTAAATACCATTCAGTATAACCGACACTTCCACAAAATCCTGTAGCAGTGCTTTTTAATAAAGTTGCTGGCACATTATAATTAGAATAATTAAATGAATATGTAGCCCCATAAGATAAAAGTGATAACTTATGACCATCAATATTGCTTAATTTTTCTGCTTCTGATTCGCTGAATACTATATTTTGAGTTGCAAGTAAAAATGAATATAAAGTTGAATTTGTCCATGCAGTATATGAGGATGAACTAGTCGGAGTATGAAAAATTGAAGTTTCAATACATTTCTCACTTATCATAAGCAATTGATTTTCGGCAAGACTGTCGCTATTTGGCAATCCCAAAGCATCGCCACCAATAATTACCCATTTGATTGGTTCAACTCTGTAATAATTACTATTTTTAAATTTATATTTTTCTCCGGTTTCAGAATTTTCATAATAACTTGATGTGGTGTTTAGAACAGTGTTATCTGGCTGAGTTGGCCCATATAAACTTTGTGGATATTCCCCCAAATTAGTATAATAAAGTCCAGTATAGTTGCCAGAAGTATATTGTGATAGGCCCAATATCGAAGCAAATGAAGTATTGATTTCAATTTTAATCTGAATTGCATTTGCATTTAAGCCCATTGTATTTGTTGATTTGATTTAAAAAGTTAATAAATTAATGGTCGGCGTGACTAATTCGGTCGCAAATTCACAAGTTTCAAATGAAGGGTTTGTTACCGTTGAGAAAGGGGCGGTTTGTTCGCCTGTGCCAACAAAGTCAATATTTGCACGATAATAAACATTTTCAGTCAAACTATAATTTTCAACATAAACATAAAACTCCATTTCGCCACTTGCGTCGCATTTTAAGCCATTGCCAGTGCCTAATAATTCAAAGGCATTTTTTTGAAGAGTGCCACCATCTTTGGTATCCAAAACCAAAGCAGCTTTTGTTGTATCAAAATCCGTCAATTCGTCAACATTAACTGTCGGGCTATCTTGGTAAAATTGCACCGCAGTACTACTGTTAGTTGCCAAATAGACTTTGGCAGTAACCGCCGAATCAAACGAAACATTAACAGTTAACCCCACTTTTTCAGTGCTTAATATTGCCCAAATCCCCACAAACAGTACTGTTAACGACATAAGCAAAGCGGTTCCAGTTGCAATCAATTTTTGCACCCTTTTATTTAACATAAACATTTTTAAATCCTCCTTATTTTTATAAAATGTTATAGTATGTATTACTAACTAAATTAATAATAAACTATTATTTTGCTAAAGTCAACTAAATATTAAAAATTTTCTTTAAACTTAGCAAATAATTTATTATAAATATAAATAGTATTACTTAATATAATAATATTATACCAATTAATTTTAAAAGTCAAATAAAATCAAAAATTTCTTAAAATCTTTTATAAAATTTTAAACTAGTATATGCATTTGATAATAATATTAATCAAACAAATTTTCCTTATGTTTATAAGCGAGTGAGCATAATAAAATAAGGTCAAACGGGCAAGTTGACAAGTCAAACGGACAATTCAACAGAGTCAACCGGACAAATCAAGAGTCAAATGGACAAATCGACAAATCAAACGAACAAAGCGACAAATTAAACGACAAGCCGACAGTCAAACGGGCAAAGCTCGCGCGAAGTTGTGCGGGCGGGCAACAGGGCGGGATAAATGGGCAAGTTGACAATCCAACGGGCAAATCTAATGGAGTCAAACGGGCAAAGCGACCAAGCCTAACGGGCAATTTTAATGAAGTTAAACGGACAAGTTGACAGTCAAATGGGCAAATCAAATGGTCAATTATGATGTGCGTGGACGATTTTCTAATATATAACCTTTTTTTATTCTTTCAATAAAATTTGACTTTATTTTCAGTATAATGCTACAATTTTTGCAATGAGTTTCACAAAACAGTTTTTGAAAAGTTTTTTGGCAATTTTTGCCATTATTTTATTAATTTTTATTTTATTGGTTTGTGGTGTAATATCCTATGATGCCAGAATATTTGAGCATTTTTTTATTGGTGCGGGCTTGCTTGTTCTTGGTCAAACCGTTTTTTTGGTTAGTATTGAAAACAGCATTATAAAAGTGGGGCGTAGTGTTGGCTCATCTCTTATGAAAATCAAAAAAATTTGGGTCATTGTTCTTTTTGGTTTTTTTTTCGGTTTGGTTTCAACGGTTGCAGAACCTGATGTTCAAGTTTTGGTTGGCGAACTTTTGGAAATCACCCCTTTTATAAGTTCTTTTCTTTTAACCTCAGTTTTTGGTATTGGGTCAGGTTTGTTTGTTTGTTTTGCGTTAATCAGGCTTTTTAAAAATATAGGTCTTAAATGGGTTTTGTTGTTGCTTTACGCTGTCATTTTCACCTTGGCGGAGTTTTGCCCTGAACAATATTTTGGGCTTGCATTTGATTCTGGTGGAGTTTCAACCGGGTCAATAACTGTGCCGTTTTTGCTTTCTCTTATAATTGGAATTTGTGCAATTAAAAGTGGTAGCACAAAAGATGACAGTTTTGGTGTGGCAGCCATTGTTTCAACTGGCCCGATTATTGCAGTTTTAGTTATGGGAATAATTTGCGGTACGCCCGAAAATACAATAACTTATGTCCCTGAAAATTATGAATTTTTTAATGTGCTTTCAGCTCAAGCATTAAATGTGGTGCTGGCAATCGCCCCGCTGTTTTTAACTTTTATTGTAACTCAGATAACTCTTTTGAAACTGCCTTTTAAGCAAGTTATAAGGATTTTTATAGGTTTCGTTATTGCAGGTGCCGGCTTAATATTGTTTTTAACTGGTGTGTATTTCGGATTTTCCACGATGGGAGTTTTTATTGGCAGTTCGCTCATTGAATCAGCCGATAATTGGTTTATAATAATATTTGGCTTTCTTATTGGTGCTGTGTTGGTTTTTACGGAGCCCGCTATTATTATTTTGGTTGAACAAATTGAAAATGTAACGGCCGGCTTCTTAAAGAAGAAAGTAATTTATATTACAATTGGTCTTGGCATTGCTCTTGCAGTTATGCTTTCGTTTGTCCATATTTTATATAGTATAAATTTTTGGTATATTTTTCTTGCGTTTTATGCTGTGTGTTTGGGATTAAATTTCATTATTCCTAAAATTTTTACTGCAATATCGTTTGATGGCGGAGGAATTGCCTCTGGCACAATGTCTGTGGCGTTCATTTTGCCAATTTGTATTGGTATGTGTGAGGCGCTTGATGTGGATATCATTGTGAATGCTTTTGGCGTTATTGGATTAATCGCAACAGTGCCGATTTTCACAGTTCAGATGCTTGGTTTAATATATATTATCAGTAAGAAAATCAAAGATAGAAAAGCACAAAAAGAATTAGAAAAGCAGAAAAAACTTGAAACAGAAGTTGAAGTGCAGAATGGTTAAATATAAATAAGGAGGGGAGTAATGAAGGGTACTGAAAAAGATTTGCAAATCATTATCACAACGGAACAAATCGCAGAAAAAATATACGAAATTTTTAAAAAAGTTAAACTGAGTTGTTTTGTTTTGCCAAAATGTAGAGGCTTTTCTCAAAGTTCAAGCTTTTTTGAATTTATTGGTATGACGAGTACAAAAGTTGAACTTTTGGCTTTTAGTTGTAAAGAAAGGCTTAGGAAATATATATTAAATTTTCTTTTGACTAATTATAATAAGCCAAATAATGGAATTATGTTGACATTAGGGGGAGATGAAAAAATGGAAACAAAAAATAAAATGCTGGTTGTGATTATAAACGAAGGGCAAGCAGAAAAAGTCACGGATATTTTAAGAAAACACGGGTCTTGTGGTTCCACGGTTTTTGATGCGCGTGGAATCAGTGCCAAAATTGATTCGGTTGTGGGCATTGAAATTGACAGCAATAAGGATATTGTTCTTTCCGTTATGACGGAAGAAACCTTGAAGGCAGTAAGTGAGATTATTAAAGAATCTCTTAAAGACAGTCCGGGTGGAGTGATTTTATTTAATTTGCCAGTATCTGATTTCAATAAACTTCACGGGGAGGTTGCGGTAAGTTAATCTGAGTTTTTGAAGTTTTTATTACTTATATTTTAATCATTGGCAATTATAGTAATGCTGAATATTTTTAGTAAATTATGTTAAAATAAAAAATTATTTTCATTATAAAATGAAACTTATTTTAAATATGTGTTTAAAATTCATAGAACGCAAATAAAAGTTAGCATATTTATTTTAAAAAAGCACAATCTAAAGCGAAGGGGATTTTATGAGATATCTTACTTTACTTTTAGGTGTGCTTTTTATTTTAATATTATTTAATGTTGGCGAAAGTTTTTTAAAAAGACTTAACATTAAAAAAATATATGCGCTCACATTTGTTGCACTGGAAATCATTTGTTTATTTTTGCCCGCTTTTCAAATAGCCGGCATAAATTTTACTGTTGGCGGGTTTGTTTTGCCGGCAGTGGTTTCAATATACTTTTTTAAAGAAATTAAAAATAAAAAATATTTTGGCAAACTCTTAATTGCTTATCTAAGCGTTGTGCTTATTATGCAAATATATTTTCTTGCGAACAATGTTTATGGTCAATCTGAAATATTGGGCTGGGCGATTGTTTCAGGATTGCTGGGGGTTATCTCGTTATTGGTTTGTTATTATCCAAAACAAGCATTCATTTCATTGTTTTGGGGAATTAACACGGCAGAAATAATTTTTTATTTCACGAGAGATTTTTCTGATTTAAGCGGACTTGTTTTGGGAAGCAATATTATGTTATTTGGGCTTATACTAGGATTTTTGGTAATATCATTTTGTTATAATATTTTTTATGTTCTTAACAGGAGGCAAAAAGCAAAGGCTTTTGCACAAAACAAGGTTGATGTTTTGTAATTGTGACTAAATTTGGCAATGATCTGGCAATGATTTGGTAATGATTTACTATTTTTTATAATTATATTTTTTAAGAAGTTGCAAATTTTAAAATATAATTTTAAAAACGATTAGGTTGGTGTTTTTAAAATTCTTGTTAAAGAAGTTGCACGGCGGGTTGATTTTTTTAAAGATTTGTGATTTAAATGTTTTTAAAAAGTTTTTAATAAATAAATCGATTTTGGTGGGTTTTTTCAAGTCAAACTCCGCCGGCGTAAATCGGCAATCGTTGTAAACGATTGCCGAAAGTTGTGCAAGGGAGCGGGCAAATTATTTGCCCGCTCCCTTGCACAACTTGGGCTTTTGGCTTTGCCAAAAGCCATTTCCGCCGGCGTATCAAACTTGTATAATAAAAACAACTCAAAGATTTTTAATCAATTAAACCATAATATCAATTGCCTATTTCCTTTTTGATGGTTTTGGTGTATAATGTATTCGCATTAAAAAGGGAAAAACAATGTTTGAAGCAATTCGTAATTTTTTAAATTTAGAGATATCTCCGACACTAAGAATGATGATTGTTGGAATTCTTTTTATTATAGGCTTGCTTTTTATGAGAAAAATTGTTAAAATAATAACTGACACAAAAGTTCGCAAAATGAAAAAATTTTGGATCATATTACTTTGTGCTTTATTTATATATCTCGCCGTGTTTGTTGCAACGGCTTAAAGGAGTTTTATTATGAATTTATTAATGTTTGACAATCCTGAAGTGGTCAGCGATTTTGTGCAAACCTTTATTCCGATTTTCAGAATTGGATTATTAATCGTTATCACAATTTGTGCAACGATTTTAATTATTTCAACGCTTTTGCAGTCAAGTGCAAATCCTGCGGGTTCATCGGCAATTATGGGCGGAGCAACCGACAGTTATTTATCTCACAACAAAGATAACTCTCGTGACGGCAGATTGAAAAGGCTTACAATGTGGTTAGCATCAATTATTGTTGTAAGCGTTGTTTTATATTTTTTAACCGGCATTTGGCTTGATTTTCCGCAAGCATAATTTTTTTGAAAATTGAAATACTTTTTGTAGTTTTTAAATTATCAACAAAATTTTTTAATTTAAATTATTGAAAAGTATTTATTTAATTAATCGTTATAGAATAAGGAGAGCAAAAGCATAAGTTTGATATAACCGAACGCTTTTATAAGTTATGAAAGAAAATATATTTGAAGGCACATTGGTTGGCAGTAATAAAGGCTTCGGATTTGTTAGTATAGA
>JAQUUD010000075.1 GCA_028694075.1 Clostridia bacterium | reverse complement strand
AATATTGTTATTGTTCAAGAAAATGAGAAAAATGTTTCAACCGATTTAGAAACGGAGATTGAAACAGAACAAGGAATTAAATCAAAGCAATTTGAAGAATGTGAAGCATTTTTACAAGGGCTTATTAATATTGCCAAAATTGAAGGTTTTGTTAAAGGTAATGAAACTGAAAGTGAAATATTTTTGGAAATAAAAGGCAAATATTTATCAAAACTTGTTGGAATTAAAGGACAAGGCTTAAATGCAATTCAAGTTATATTGTCTGTTATCAGTTCTAAATATTCAAGAAACAGTAAAAAAGTAAGGTTTGATATTGATGGCTATAAAAATAAAAGAAAACTAAGTCTGGAAAATATGGCAAAAAATATGGCTTTAAAAGTTTTGGATACAAAAGAAAAAGTTAATTTACAACCAATGCCTGCTTATGAACGTAGAATAGTTCATTCTATAATCCAAGAATATCCAAAATTAACAAGCATAAGCACCGGGGAAGAACCATATAGAGTTTTAACAATTGATTTAAAGAAATAAGATTGTTAGAATTTAATACTAACAAACAATAACTAAAATGATATAGGAAATATAATAAATTGAACATAAATAAAGTAAAAACAATGGAAAAAAACAAACCACAATCAAAAAACTCTTTCTATTTTACATTGTTATGTATGTGTTTTGTTACAATATTGATATTATCAAATATTGCTGCATCTAACACGATTAATATAAATTCATTTATTAGTTTATCCGCAGCGGAACTTTTGTTTCCTTTGTCATATATAATTGGCGATTTAATAGTGGAAATTTATGGCTTTAAAAAGGCTAGGCAAGTTATTGTTATCGGTCTTGCGATTACCTTGTTTTCGTGCGTGTTTCTTTATATAACAACATTGCTACCCTCGGGTTATGATGAATATAACACAGTTTTTGGATTTCTAACCGGCGGAGTTATTGGAATCACTATTGCCAGCATTTTGGCATATCTTGTTGGTTCACTTAGTAATGCTTATATAATGCAAAGGTTAAAAGAAAAACATAAAGAGAAAAAGTTTTTTTTAAGAGCGATGGTTTCAACGCTAGTTGGTGAAAGTTTAGATAGTATGATTTTTATTACTTTCTGTTGTATATTTGCTTCCCAGTATTATTCTTGGGATAAGTTGATTTCTTTTGTTATTACGATAACAATTGTAAAAATCTTATTTGAATTAATTTTATTTCCACTTACTAAATACTTACGAAAAATTATAAGAAAAAAAGAACAGGGTTGAAAATTTTATACAAATAAGATGGATTTTAAAAAAAATAAATTAATTTTTAAAAAAATGGTTTGTTTTTTTGTGCATAAATGCTAAAATATTATAAATTGTGAAAAAAGTAACATTATAATTATATAATGTTTTTTATTAAAAAAAGGAATGGAAATGAAAGAAGAGATAATTTACAAAAAACTTGAAAAGAAAGTCATCAACAAATTTATTTCATGTGATAAAGGTTATGATGTTTGTGAGGAGTTGGGGTTTGATGAAACAAGTTTTTGTTTATTATTGCTAGATGTTTATGATAAAGGACTACAGCGAGTTAAAGAAATTTTATTAAAAAAATTCACTCAGGAATCAAACAAATCAAAAAAAGATAATAAAGACCAAATTGATTTATATCCCAGAGAAGTGAAACCAAATCTCTCTGTTGAAGATAAAGAAGATTTTTTTGAATCAATCAAAATATTATGTTTTATCAATTCTAAAATTGCAAAAAAAGCTTTGGAATATTCAACATACTTAAAAAGTTTGCCGTTAAATATTTCAAGTATGGCGGACAGTAAAACTTACCACACTGCTTTAAAAAGCAATTTAATTATAAATGAAGAAGAGTATCTGAAATTAACAAGTGAACTTAATAATCAGAACACAAAAACAATCTTAAATGAAATTATAGCGTGCAATGGTCAAGTTTTAGAGGAAGATGTGCAGTCAAATTTAACAGAATTGTTAAATGAATTTGATTTTAAAAAACCAAACCGTGATTTTTATAGCACTTTATCACAAGAGTTAAAAGAATTATGCTTAAACCAAGATAAAACTGCACCTGTAGCACAAGAAACGTCTGTTGAAGATAACCCTAAACAAGAAGACAATATAACGAGTGCAAAAACAAATGAAAATAAAAAACAACAGTTGATAAAATTAAAAATGCGAATTAACGCTATTGACTATCATACTAAAATGAGCACCCTGATTGCAAAGAAAGCAAGTTATAGTATACAAGATAAAAATTCTGAACTTCAAAAGTAGTATATGGAACCAGCATAAAATTGAGATTGTATAAAAGATTTCGTTGAGTGTTGTTGAAAATATTCTGATTTTTTAAAAAGTTTTCATATTATTAAATTAAACCAAAAGCCCTTTTTGCTTTTCTAAAAAGTTCGCATCTTGAATAATTCTAATTGTTATGTTATAATAAAACAATTAGGAGGATTAAGATGGCTTTTTTTAAAAAATTAATTAGTTTTGGAAGCAGTGTCTTAAAAGAAGATTCCGCTGGCATAAAAAGATCAAAATATTATGTGGACCCCAATTCGATTACAACAAATGAAAAAGGACAAATGTTTTGTTTCAATAAACTTGTAATTGATGGCAAACAGGGTTTTAAGCAAAGTGAAGTTGTTTTTTATGGAAAAGAAGATGAAAGTGATGCGCCGGCATATTATTTGAAGGCAAATGGAAATAAGGCTACGCTTTTAGATTTGAAGGGAGTTGATTCTTCGATTTGGATATCTACTTCGGCATTAAATTATTCGCCGTTTTTAAGTGAAAACGAAAAAGATCCAAAATTTGATTCCAGACCAACTATACAAAAAACAATTGACGCATATCAAGATTTAAAAAATCTTTCAGAAATATCATTAGAAGAATATACCAAACTTAGACGTGAAATTTTTGAATATTTAAATCCAAATATAACAAATTCAAAATGTGAAAGGGTTGAATTTTTGTTAAAGCACGGACAAAGTGATTCTTCTCCGCGTATTACAAAAAATCCTATTACCAACAAATTGGAAGTGTTATATGTTCCAAAAGGTTTAAACAAAGATGATTTTGAAAAACAACATTTTGAGAAATATAAATCAGAAATCGAAAAACAAAAAGCAAATAATGGGCAAAAACAAAAAGAAGATATAAAAAAAACAGATGGTTATATAATGGCGGGCGTAACTTCTAGTGATGATAGTGGTGAAAAGCCTAAATCTGTGAACATAACTTCAGGAAAAGCAACTTTACATCAACAAAAACAGATTGAAATAGTGCATAATTAAATTCAGCCAGTTTAAAGAAATTTAAGCCGGTTAAAATGTATCCGGCTAAAATTTCTTTATGAAAAAAGTTTAACTAAAAAATGGAAGGATGTCAGAGCGGTCTAATGTGCACGCTTGGAAAGCGTGTGTGGTGATAAGCCACCGGCGGTTCGAATCCGCCTTCTTCCGCCAAGT
>JAQUUD010000074.1 GCA_028694075.1 Clostridia bacterium | reverse complement strand
ATTGCAAGATTTTTACTAGCAAAATTACTAGTAACTGGTTTTGTTGCAAGATAAACTTCAAAATTGTTTGTGATAGTAGAATCTAACTCTTCACAATAAACAACTTGACCAGCATACAATCCACCAGTAGGGACCTTGATTTTGGCAATGTGTACACTTTCTAATCTAGGTGTATTTACTTTTCCAACATAATTCATTTTTTAATCTCCTTTTTTAATAAAAACCATCAACTAATATTGTGGTGTTTATACTTGTTTATTTTTTCGTAAGAAATCTTGGACTTCTTTTTCATTTGCGAAACAAAATCTTTCAGGGAACTGATACATACTTTCTTCACCAACATAATTGCGATAAGATATTCCAAAAGCATTTATCACAATCTCATCTACTGAAATAGTTTGAATTTTGTTATTACTTAAATCAGCAACCCATAATTTTTGCATAAGTTCGTGTTTAGGCAATTTCATAAGTACCCCTTTTATAAAAAAAACCAAGTTCTTTTCCATTATAAGTAAATTTTTGATTTTTCTTCCTTATATTGATAGTTAGTGTGAAATATATTATATATTATATATTATAAAGAGATATGATTTTTTATGCAGAATTTTGAATATTTATTCATTTTTCTATTTTTCTAGTATTCCAATAATTCAACTTTTGTTGTTTTAATATAATTTTGGCACATTCTTTGCAATATTTTTGCTTGTTTGACTGTTTTGTTATTTCACAACCGCACCTTTCGCAATGTGGATATACCAATTTAACCCAATGACTTATCATATTCTCATCAATTTCGAAGTTTAATGCAATATCACCTTCAGTTATAATTGATGGAATAATATATTTGAGTAGCGGTTTAAGTTGCACATTTGTAAATCCGCAAGAATTTAATTTATAAAGCATAAGGTTTTGTTCTTTCCCCGTTGATTTTATTCCCGCAAAATTAAAAATATCTTTAAGTTTTATAGTGCTTTCTGAGTTTAAGTAGATAAAATTGGCATTTCTCCATTTCGCCAAACAAATTATTATGAATGCAATTTTTTGCAAATTTTTATCTTTCAACTCTAAAATTCGGTCAACTTCGCTTTGAAAAACTACAATATTTGTAGCAAATTGGAATTGTGGTGGTGATTTTTCTACATTATCCAAAGTTTTTAATACATTTAGAAATAAACTTTCACTTTTGGCAGAATTAAATTGTGAGTTCCACTTATAGCAAAAGTCTGCCATATTGTCTTTCAAATCTTTTTTGGGTGTTCCATTGCCTATCCATTGTTGGCAAAGAATAATTAAATCTCGTTTGTTCGGATATTTTTCAAATCCATTTGCCATTAAATTATCATATTGTGTTTTGTTGTTAAATATAAGCACTTCAACCTCCATTGTTTCACGTGGAACATTTTATTTATGTTTTTTTAATTACTACATTGTTATCAATGCCATTGCTTTTATCAGCACAAGATTTAATTACTTCCATTATTCGTTCTTCGGCAGTCTTGCTTTTATTATTTTCCAATATGCCTATTGCAATTTGGTCGCCACAACCAATTACCAAATAATCATCTATTGGTGTTACTTCTAAAAAATTACTAATTAAATATGCTTTGTTTTTATATGCAAATATTAAAGCACTTTCTATAAATTCATCAAGGTTACCAACACTATCTTTTTTTACACGCCTAAAAGAATTAAGAATATTGTATATTTTTTCGGTTAATTGTGTTACTACATACTTATAATTTATTTCATTTCTAAATTGTTTAAGTTCATCAATAAGGTGCTCTTCGCATTGAATTATCTGGCAATCACGCAACTGCCCAACTGCACCAATTAAACCATTTTTGCAATTTTCTATTTCCCAAATCTTACAACAATCATTATTGTCTAATTTCCCTTTAAGATAACCATAACTAACTTGACTGTCACAACCCATTACAATTCTATTCTTTTCTTTTATTGCTATTACTATACTCATATTAAATCTCCTCCAAATCTTCGAATTCACTAAACATCTCGTCCATATCATCAAATAATTGCTCTGTTTTTATATTATCAATATTTTGTTTGCTTAAATCAATTTCGCTCATTTCATATTTAGCACCTAAATAATCTATATACCCACTTTCGCTTGTGTGCGGAATTTTCACATTTCCATTTTTTAGTTTTAAGTTCTCTACTATACCAGCACCAAATATGTCCCAACAAAAATCTTTTGGCTTTTTAGGGTGAATATGATAGCAAATATAAACTGCCAAATTCGCTAGTTGCTTGATATCGCTTGATATTTTTTCCAGACAATCATTTCGCAAGTATTTATAATATTGTTCATATGCAACAAAATTACTCGCCTTTAATTGCTTTGTTTGCTTAAACTCTTCATATTCTTTTTTCTTTGCAATTAAAAGTTCAAGTTTTGTATTATCAAGTTCTATATCATAATTATACAAACTATCAAATATTTTTTTATTATCACAATTTTTATTTGTTTGTTTTATATTTTTTAATTGTGATTGCATATGCCTAGAAAGTCTATTCATTACCCCTCCCGTTTTAAGCAATGGATTTTTTTTGTCATAATAGTCAATAAGTTCTTTCCCTTTTTCAGATTGCCGTTCGCTTTCATCAAGTTCATCATATCGTTTACCAAAAACTGTAAAAGTATAGCGGTCAAAGTCATTGATAAAATCTTTGTATTCTTTTTCATAGTTGTTATATAAAAATCGCATAAACTCAGGTCTCTTCTTTATCACTAACTTATTTTCAAACTCTTTTTTGGAAATTTCTTCCAATGTATCTGTTTCTAAAATCTTTTGAAAATTCTTCCAAACTGTTGGGAATTTTTTTACCTTCGAACCATTTTTCGCTCTATCTATCTCATTTCCTTGAAAGTATCTAAATAGTTTCAATCTTTTATCTGTTTCATTATATTCTGGCGTGTTTTTTGCAAATTGTGATTGGATTTCAAATGTTGTAGTAGAATCATTTGTAATTGAACCTATTTTTGTATCAAAACCCCAAAATGCGACTTCCCATAATTTATTATATGAGATTAATTTCTTTTCTGCTTTATTATTTTTATATGTAATTGGTATTGCATTTGTTTCAGCCATCTATTTAATAACCCCCTTCAAGAATATTTCATTGTTTGTAGTGCAAGTAGCATCCATATCAAAATCAGCATCTGCCTCTAACATACAATCACAACCCCACAAATTATAAACTATACCACTATTCAAATACTTATACCATTCTTGCATTTCAGGAGTATTTTTTAAGTTTAATATATGTGCCTCACTTCTCCAAGTCAATGGCGAACGCATTGCAACGACACTACTAACATTTTTCTTATTCCAATAATCTATATAATGTTCATTTTCTTTTAATAACCCCACAATAGGCAATCCGTATATATATTCTAAAAATCCAAATGGATCTGAAATGCGGGTTTGATAATTTCCATGAATTATAATTTTACCCAAATAACTTTGTTTTAT
>JAQUUD010000024.1 GCA_028694075.1 Clostridia bacterium | reverse complement strand
ATAAAGTCGCCTTCAAGCAATCTTGTTGTTATAATGCAGTCATTTAAATCAACCATCATAAAATTTCGCTGAATATAAATATTTACGATATCATCTTGATCATCAAGCAGTTTTGATATTTCATTTAGACTTCTTGATGGAACAACAACAGAAACAGAAATATTACTTTCTTTAATTTTTTGAACGGTCATTGCAAGTCTATAACCATCAAGGGCAACAGAACGAATTTTGCCGTTTTCAATTTCAAGTAAACAACCTTTTAAAATTGGCCTTGTATCATCAAATGCAACCGAAAACGTTGTTTTATTTATTAAATTTTTAAAGCTTTTCTTTGATATTCCAAAAAAATCTGTGCTATCAAGTTTTTTAAAACTTGGAAATTCATAAACTGGAAAACATTGCATAACAGTTTCACTGTCTGTATATTTGATTTTCATAAGGTTGTTTTCATTAAGTTTTAATTCGACAGTTTCGTTTGTAAGTTTTTTAATAAGTTCACCGAAAAATTTTCCCGGCACAACAACTTCACCTTCAACCTTAACTTCTGCCTTTATTTTTTTCTCAATTGATAATTCCAAATCAGTGGCACTTAAAATTAAAGTGTCTTCTTCGGCAACCATTTTAATCCCTTCCAAAATAGGATTAGTTGCTTTCATACTGATTGCTCTGGATACGGTAATAACTGCATCGCATAAATCCAGCCCTTGACAAGTAACCTGCATTTTTTCTCCCTGTATTTCCCTCTGATTGATTTAATTAATAATACGCGCCGGCTATTTTTTTAATGCAAAGAATAATCAAATTTTTCCTCGAAAATAGCATTATGACAGTGCTTTTAATAAATCAATTTTTGGCTTTGTTTCGTTTTAACCTTACGATTAATATAATACATTTTGCCGGCAATGTCAAATTAATCAACAGTTTTATTTTTTAAATTTTTATTAAAAAAGAATCAGCGCGCGCAAAATCTTTCTTAATATTATTTAAATATTATTTTAAAACAGTAGTATTAGTAGGTGATGTGGAAATGTGGATAACTTTTTTTATAACACAAGATACAGTCAAATAATAAGTTAATTTTTTGCTAAAATTTCATAACTCTATATTTTGGATAATCAAGATGTTGTGTTTTTTTGTGTGAATAATTCTGTGTATAAATCTTATAACTTGTCCACAATTCTTCTTTATGTTTGTGGGTATCTTTGCTTAATTTTTTAAAAAATTTAAAAATAATTAATAATTTTTACCATAAACTTTGTTAAAGTTGACCATACTTTTAAGATGAAATAATATTATAAAACATATAATGTAATGAAAAATCTTAAAAATAAACAAAAGTTTCAATTATTTTTAATTAAAACTTTTTTTAAGTTATTGACTTTAATTGCTTATTATTAAAGATTTAAGTTCAGCAATTATAGTTTTTGTTGTTGGATTAACTTTAACTTGTTGTGTTAATTTATCTCTGGCGTGGATTATTGTTGTATGATCCCGTCCGCCGAAATGCTTACCTATTGAAATTAAAGGCATATCTAACAGTTCACTTACAAGATAAACAGCAATCATTCTGGGCTCAACAATTTCTTTACTTTTCTTTTTCCCAATAATATCAGTTTTTGAAATATTAAAGTAATTACAAACTTTATCTATAATTAAATCAATGGTCAAGTTTTCACGAGAAGTGTCGAGTTTTTCCTTGAATGCTTCCCTTGCTTCATCAAGTCCGGCTGTCTTTTTTCCTAAAAGAGTTGCAAAGAAATGAACTTTTGAGAGAAAACCTTCCATTTCACGAATATTAGTATCAATTTTTTCAGCAATAAATTCAATTACTTCATCATCAATAAAATATCTTTCCTGTTGTGCTTTTTTTCTTAGTATGGCAATTCTGGTTTCAAAGTCTGGAAGTTGAATATCTTGAATTAGTCCGCTTGCAAAACGAGATTCCAATCTTTCAGCAAGAGTTGCAATATCCTTTGGGGGACGGTCAGATGATAAAATAATTTGTTTACTGTTTTGATATAAATCATTGAAAGTGTGAAAAAACTCTTCCTGAGTTGAGTCTTTCTTGCTTAAAAACTGTATGTCATCAACCATAAGGATATCAAGTTTTCTATATTTTTCTCTAAATTCAACTTTACTTTCTTCGCGCTTAGAAAGCATTGACTCTATGTAATCGTTTGTAAATTTTTCACAAGTTACATATTTAATCTTTAAATCAGGAAA
This sequence comes from Clostridia bacterium, assembly GCA_028694075.1. GTDB lineage: Bacteria > Bacillota > Clostridia > Christensenellales > UBA1242 > UBA5489. Next base: position 15,587 of record JAQUUD010000024.1, on the reverse strand, counting down.
ATGAAGCGTTGAATAATTTCCAATTGCGTGAAGTAAATGTGTTTTTCCAAGACCTACACCGCCATAAATAAATAAAGGGTTAAATCTCTTTCCCGGATTTTCGGCAACGGCTCTTGCACCAGCATAGACAAATTGATTACTTTTCCCAACCACAAAATTTTCAAAAGTATATTTTTGGTTGAAGACAGGTTTATCTTCTTGTTTGTTTAAAATATTAGATTGATTTAATTGTGATGGATTTAAATTTTTGAGATATACTTCTTTTTCATCAGCGTCTAAAATTTGAAAATCTGAATCATCGCCAAAAATTTCGCTTATTGCTTCTTTTAAAAGCCCAGTATGATTTTTTATAAGTTGGTTTTTTGCCGTTTTTGAAGATGCAACCAAAATCAAAGTTTTATTTTCTTTATAATCAAGTAAGGTAATTGTTTTGATCCAAAGTTCAAAGGAAACAGTGCTTACCTTTAATTCTAGTTTTGTTAAAACCTTTCCCCAAAGTGACTTTATTTCTTCCATTAAACTTTCTCCCTCTTGCTGTCTTTATTAAATTAAGTCAAAAAAATTATAAAAAATCAAAACAAAATTTTAAATTATTTATATTTAACTAATTATAAATTAAAATTATGAGTCTGTCAATTGTAATAACTGAAAGCAAGAGAAAAACATAAAAGAATTTTCAAAAACAACAAATATTAATTTTTAAAAAAAACAGCAAAATAAATTAGTAAAAAAGATCAAATTTAATTTGATAAATAAATTAGTAAAAAAATTTTCCTCCAGTTAAAAAAAACAAATAAAAAAATTTATCTAAATATTAAAATGTAAAAAAGTTTAAACAAATGAAAAATTTTTATCTAAATTTTATCTAGATAAGAAAATAGAAAAAGTTATTTGATAGAGAAAATAAAAAATAATTTTTAATCTTGTGATAAGTTAAAAAATTTAAGACAAGAATTTTTGATAAAAATTGAAAGAAAAATAGAAAAATTTGATTTTAAAAAAAATATTTTTTGACAGCGAAAAATTATAACATACAATTATGTGTTTTTAAATTTTAACAGACAAGAAAAATAAATAATTAAAATCATTTACAAAGTTGTAAATTTTTGATAGACTTAAATTAATTAAGAATAAAAATTTTTTTTAATTCTTAAAAGAAATATATGATTGTAGAAAAATTGCAACTTCAAAATTTTAGAAATTATTCACATACAGATGTGAAGTTTTTTTCAGGCTTAAATATTTTACAAGGCAGTAATGTTCAAGGTAAAACAAACTTACTTGAAGCAATATATTTTTGCAGTATAGGAAAAAGTTTGAGAGCAAGCAGAGAAAAAGAAATAATTAAGTTTGGTGAAAATTTTGCAAAAATCAATCTAGAAATAAGAAAAAAGGTCAAAAAAACAGCGATTTTACTGTATTTTTCTAAAAATACAAAGAAAACAGTTAAAATAAATAACATTCCAATACAAAGAATCAGTGAACTTATGGGTGAGTTTAATGCTGTTTATTTTTCTCCTGATGAATTAAAAATGATAAAAGAGAAACCAGAAGACCGTCGCAGGTTTATGGATATTCATATTTCACAAACATCAAAACAATATTTTTATCTTATAAGCCGATATGAAAAAATTTTATTAAACAGAAATAAATTATTAAAATCACCAGCCGATAAAAATAGTATTAAAGAAACTATTGATATCTGGGATACGGGGCTTGCTGAAAGCGGAAGTAAAATAATTTTATTTAGAAATGATTTTTTAAAAAATTTAAAACCGTACGCTGAAAAAGTGCATCAATATTTAACTTCAAACAAAGAAAATTTGATGCTTGAATATAGTGGGGAAAAAGAAAATGATTTAGATGTTTTAAAAAAGAAATTTTTATCCGCATTAAAACAAAACTTCGATAAAGATATAAAAATGGGTTATACAAATTATGGTCCACATAGAGATGATATAAAAGTCAGTGTGAATGATATTGATATTCGATCTTATGGATCTCAGGGTCAACAAAGAACAGTTGCGTTATCTTTAAAACTTGCCGAACTTGAAATAATGTATCAAGAGACAAACGATATGCCAATTTTAATTTTAGATGATGTGTTAAGTGAACTGGATAGCAAAAGACGGGAGCGACTTTTGAAATTTTGTGTCAAAGCCCAAACATTTATTTCCGGCACAGATTTTCCTGAATTAAAAAACGCACATTATTATAAAGTTGAAAACGGCACAATTAAATTAGATAAGTAAATTAATAATAAAAAACAACAAAAAACGCGAATAGTATTTAAAAAAGCAAAAATATAGTATTTTTGCTTTTTATTATTATTGACATTTCTTTTTTTCAATCAAATCTTTGTAATAAGTTAAATATTCATTTGCGGTTTGGTCCCACGTTTTTGGTAATTTTTCACTTGCAGTTTTTCCAATTTTTTCAAGATAACTTAAATCTCTGGAAACTTGAATTATTTTATTTACAAACTTTTCTAAATTGTGTTCTACAATAAAGCCTGTTTCATTGTTAATTAATCTTTCACTTGCCCCAGTGTTTTCAAGAACTATAGCTGGGGTGTTGTGAACAGCTGCTTCAATAATCACCAGTGCATCATTATCAAAAATTGAGGGAAATAAAAACAAATTCGCTCTTGCATAAACTGACGACAACTCATCGTTATTTATCAAACCTGTAAATATAACATTATCTTTCAAATCAAGTTCTTTTACAAGTTTTTTAAAATATTCTCCATTTGTGCCTTTGCCGACAATCAAAAAAACAAAATTATCATAAACTTTTTTAAATTTTTCAAGTGCTTTTAATGAAAATTCAATATTTTTGTATTTTTCAATCCGCCCTACATATAAAAAAACCAGTTTATCTTTTAAAGAAAATCTTTCATCTGCTTTATTTGCCAAATCTTCTAAATTTTTTGGAATAGTACAATTAGAACCATTTTTTATTACATTAAATGTTCCATTATAGCCATAACTTTGAAGTTCGGATTCCATATCTTTTGAAACAGTAAACACCATATCGGATTTTTGAACTTTTTTTGCAATATTCTTTAGCATTAAACTTAAAATAGGTTTAATTTTTACAACAGAGCCAAAAGCCCTTTTAAATTTTGTATGTAAAGTCATAATAACAGGAATTTTATTCGTTTTTGCATATTTTTGTGCATATCTTGTTAAAGCAGAAACTGTTTGGCAATGAATTATATCTGGTTTAAAAATTTCCAATTTTTGTTTAAATTCTTTTGATAAATTTGGAAGCCCCCAATAGTCGGTTTTTGTTAATTTTAAACTTTTTGTTCTAAAAACTTTAAAATTAAAATTATCTACATATTTTTCGTCGTGTTTTGGGCAACACACAACAACAGTATGTTTTTTTGATAATGCATCGGCAAGACCAAGAGTAGCAGATTGTGTTCCTCCAACAACAGGTAAAAAACTGTCTGTAAAAATTGCAATTTTCATTTTAACCTCAAATTTAATGTTGATATTATAATATCATAAATTAAAAAATATTTCAATTAGAATTTTTTGTTTTTATAATTAAATAAGTAAAATTTTTAAAAAAACATAAGTTTTTATTAATATATTTAGAAATTTTCTAAAATATTAAAAAATTTTTTACTAATCGATTTAAGATTTTATTTATTACAATTACTTTTTTTCTAAAAATTTTAAAATGTCTTTTAACGCGTTGTTTGATTTAACTGTTAAAAAATTTAGATTTATTAATTTAAAATAATTTTTTATTTCTTCCTGTATTGCAAAGGCTTCTTCTTCAGTTTGATTTCTGCCTTGACAGTTGTAACCAAAATTTCTTTCAATCATTATATTAATATTATTAAACTTATTGTGTGCGTTACGAGCAATTTCAGAAAAATATTGCTCGGGATAAGATTTGTTTAGTCTGTTATAAAAAACTGATAACAATACTGGAGAGTCAGTAATTATAAAATCAACCTTGCCATTTAAAACAAAAATTCGCCGATATTGCTCAGCCAAAACAATAAGTTGGTCAGAGAGTAACCGCTTATCTTCATTATAAACCAATTCTTTTGCAAATTCGAGAGTTATTTCTGTTGAAATATTTCGTTTTTTTAATTCCGCAAACAGTTCCGCGGCAAGCGTGGATTTTCCAACACCCGGAGCGCCATATAAATTTATAACATAAGATTGCATTTTTTCTCCTAATTGTTTGATAAAACTGAATTTATCTAATAAATAATCAATTTTTTACGCAAAATTTGAGTTTTTAGATATAATAAATTATTTGTTAGTTCAATTATAAAAATGTTTTTTATATTTTGGGTGGCAAATTGTATATATAATTGTTATTATTACTTTATAATATATATATAGTAATAATATACATTATATATAAAGGAAATTAAATTGATAAAGTATATTCAAATTTTAGATTAGATAATTAAAATTTTAAATTAAATAATAAAATCTAAATTTCATTGGCATTATAATTTATAACAATAGATTTTATTTCAGATTTCATTTGAATTGTTTTTATTTTCGCCGAAGCAAGCATTCGCTTTGAGATTTTATAAATATCAAGTTCGGCATATTTATCACTTAAATAATAAACTTCTTTTATCCTGCTTTGAATAATTGCTTTTGCACATTCATTGCAAGGATACATTGAACAATATAACTTACAGTTTTTTAAAGAGCGACCGCCTGCGTTTAAAATTGCATTTAACTCGGCGTGCACAACGTAAGGATATTTTATATTCATAAATGATTCACCTTGTTTTTCCCACGGATATTCATCATCACTGCAATTTTTTGGAAAACCGTTATATCCGACAGAAATAATAATGTTGTCCGGCGAAACAATACAGCAACCAATTTGTGTGGACGGGTCTTTGCTTCGTTTTGCTGAAAGCAGTGCCACTCCCATAAAATATTCGTCCCACGATATGTAATCAGTTCTTTTTGGCATAATAACTCCTTATAAAAATTTTATCACAATATTTGATTTTTTTCAAATAATAAACAAAAAATTTAATTTTAATGTAAAAAATTAAGAATAAAATAAGATTAATTGACAAAATTGTTTTGTTGTGAGATAATCTAATTTGGTAATATTCAAAAAATGAACAGTTGTTGTTTAAAATTTACTCAAAATTTGGCAATAAAATTTTATTTTTTTTGTTAAACTTAATTTATCACTAAAATCAAAACAATCATATATAATATAGGAGTTTACATACTTGAAAAATCAAAAGAAATCTAACATTACTATTCAAAGGTTTGATCCAGATGTAGTTAATGGCTTGTCCACTGAACAGGTTTTAAACAGAAAAAAAGATAAACTTGTTAACAAGAGTAAAATAAAATCTTCAAAAACCTATTTAGGAATTATTTTTGAAAATACATTCACTTTTTTCAATTTAATTTGGGCAATCATAATACTCGCATATGTTTATGTTGGTTCTTACAGCAACCTGCTTTTTGTTATTGTTATTGTTTTAAACACCTTGATTGCAATAATCCAAGAATGCAAGGCAAAAATAACGGTTGAAAAACTTTCACTTGTTACAGCCCCCAAAACTGAAGTTATCCGCAGTGGAATTATATCTAAAATTTTGTCAACGGGGCTTGTTTTAGATGATGTTATTGTTTTGAATGTTGGAAATCAAGTGCCGGCAGACAGTGTTTTGGTAGGCGGTTATGTGGAGATGAATGAAAGTTTGTTGACTGGCGAATCAAATGCTATTAGAAAGCAAATTGGAGATGAACTGCTTGCTGGAAGTTTTGTTGTTTCAGGAACTTGCAATGCGCGAGTTAATAAAATTGGAGTAGACAGTTACATACAAACAATAGCAAAAGAATCAAAAAAGTTTAAAAGACCGACTTCAAACCTATCTAAAGATTTAAATACAATTATAAAATATATTGGCATTGCAATAATTCCGATTGCTGTGATTTTATATTTTAATAATATGTCAGTATCTAATGATTTCGTTATAACGATAACAAAAACTTGCGGTGCTTTAACAGGTATGGTGCCGGCGGGAATGTTTTTGCTTGTAACAGTGGCGCTTTCAGTTGGCGTTATAAAACTTTCAAAAAAGAAAACACTGGTGCAGGATTTTTATAGCATTGAAATGCTTGCAAGGGCTGATGTGCTTTGTCTTGACAAAACTGGAACAATCACAGATGGCACAATGCAATTAATATCGGTTGAAACTTTTATGGATATAAAACCTAATGAAAATAGTTCTGAAAACTTGAATACTGAAATCGAATTGGAAAATGTTTCAGATGAAATTATTGGCATAGAAAAAATAATGCCGTCATATTTAGGAGCACAAACATCAAGAAATTCCACATCGGAAGCCTTGATTAAACATTTTGGAAACTTTGCTGTGCTGAAAGCGGAAAAAATTCTTCCATTTTCATCAAACCGTAAATACAGCGCGGTTTATTTCAAAAATATTGGAAGTTTTTTCCTTGGAGCCCCTGAATATGTTTGTAAAGAAATGAATAGCAAAATAAAAGAAAAAATCAAGGCTTTAACAGAAAATAGTCAAAGGGTTTTAATGTTGTCATATTGCAAAGAAGAATTTCTTCTTGAAGATGACAAGATTTATCAAAAATTAAAGCCATTTGCAATTTTTGGCATTGAAGACCATTTAAGAGAAGATGCCATCGAAACGATAAATTGGTTTAAAAATAATAATGTAAAGATTAAAATTATTTCAGGGGATAATCCCGCAACAGTAAGTGCTATTGCAAAGCGAGTTGGGGTTGAAGGCAGTGAACAGTGCATAAGTTTGGAAGGTGTAAGCGTGCAAAGTATTCCTGAACTTGCTGAACGATTTACAATTTTTGGAAGAGTTTCTCCAGAGCAAAAACACATACTGGTTAAGGCTTTAAAAAACAAAGGACACGTGGTTGCAATGACTGGTGATGGCGTTAATGACACTCTTGCGTTAAAAGAAGCCGATTGCAGTATTGCAATGGCGGACGGCAGTGATGTTGCGAGAAATATATCTCATTTAGTGCTTATGGATTCGAAATTCTCTTCTTTGCCGGCGGTTGTGCGTGAAGGTAGGCAAGTTGTTAATAATATTCAAAAATCTTCGACACTGTTTTTAATGAAAACATTTTTTAGTTTTTTCATAGCGTTTTTTGTTATTATGCTACACACAACTTATCCGTTTGAGTCTGTTCAACTTATTTTGGTTGAATTGTTTGTAATTGGTATTCCGTCATTTATTTTGGCGTTAGAACCGAATAGTGATAATATAAAGGGTGGATTTATCCCGACTGTTTTAAAAAAGGCAATACCGAGCGCTTTGCTTATGTTCCTTAATGTAGGAATTGTGATTATACTTAGAAAATTGGGTGTGATAAACCAACTGGAACTTGAAACTTTAACCGTGTTAATGCTAACTTTTACCGGTTTATTAAATCTGCTCAGATTAACTTATCCTTACTCACTGCTAAGGGCTATAACTGTGTTTATTTCAATGTTGTTCATTGCTCTTTCAATTATAATAATTCCGGAATTTTTTGGAATGTTCACATTTAATGGAACAGTTGCCTTGATTTCAATAATAATTCTTTTATGTTCAATTCCATATTTAATATTTTCTTCACATTTGGAAGTTTTGTTAAACAAATTATTTAAAAATATTCATACAAAAAAGAAGACAAATGGCATTAATAATTAAAATAAAATATTATAAGGTTGCTATTTTTAAAAAACAATTTTAATTTTAAAATAATAAATCAAATTAATAAATATAAAAATATTGTGTTAAATAAAAAATCAATTATTAAATGCAAACAAATTTAAATAAAAAGAAAGTAAAATTAAAAAGTAAAGCCTAAAAAATCAATAAAAAAAACAAAACTTGAATGTTTTGTTTTTTCTTGTTTTTTTTAAATTGTATAAAAATTAATCTGCTCTAAATGGCAACAATGCCATAATTCTTGCTTTTTTAACTGCGGTTGCAACCATTCTTTGATGCTTTGAACAAGTGCCGGTTTGGCGTCTTGGTAAAATTTTACCTTTTTCAGTTACAAAGTGTTTTAGTTTTGCAATATCTTTATAATCCATTGAATTTGTTTTTTCAACGCAAAATACGCAAACTTTTTTTCTTCCCATTGGTCTTCTTGGTCTTTTTGTTTTATCAAACTCACGGGGTTCTCTGTTTGTTTGTTCTCTTGCTGGATATTCTTTATGTTCAGCAGTTTTTTCAACTGTTTCTTTTCTTTCAGACATTTTGTTCTCCTTTTATATTTTTTTCACTAATGGAAGTAAATTTTGATTAATCAAAATTTAAATTGCTCCGCAATTCGCTCGCTAACGTTCGCACTTCCCTTGTTTAAATTATCATCAGCCATATGCAAATGCTCGCCTTTTGGCGGTCGCTTGACTCTGGCTTCCGATAATATAAATGTTTTTGCTTATAAAAAGCAAGTTTTATTAAATTTTATTATATTTAAGTTAGTTCATTAAAATGGCAAACTGTCATCTTCAATAGGTTCAAGTTCGCTCACTTTTTGTTTTGGCTCTTTTGGTGAATTTTGTTGTTGATAATCTTCACCTGATTGAGAACGTGAACTTAAAAATTCCACTTCTTCGGCAACTATTTCTGTAACATATTTGCGGGTGCCGTCTTGTGCTTCATAAGAGCGGGTTTGTATCATTCCAACAATGCCTGCCTTGTTGCCTTTCTTTAAATATTTGTGGCAGTTTTCTGCTTGACTACGCCAAACAACAACATTAAGGAAGTCAGTTTCTTTTTCACCGCTTGCATTTGGAAATCTTCGTCCGATTGCAACAGTAAAACGGCAAACTGCAATACCGCTTGTGGTTGTTGTAAGTTCAGGGTCTTTGGTTAAATTACCAACTAAAATCGCTTTATTCATTTTTCTCTCCTTATTACTCTTTCAAAACAAACATTTTTCTTACGATTGTTTCTGTGATGTTCATTAAATTTTCCATTTCTTTAATCACTGATGGATTTGCTTCAAAATTCATTAAAACATAAAAACCTTCATTTTTAAACTTGATTGGATAGGTGAATCTTTTCATTCCCCATTTATCAATTCCAATAATGTTGCCTTTTTTGTCTTCAACAAATTTTTTGAATTTTTCAATCAAAGCATCTCTTTGAGTTTCATTAGCGTCAGATGAAATGACATATAATAATTCATATTTCTTCATTAAAAACTTATACCTCCTTTTGGACTAAATTGGCATCTTTCGAGAAGATGCAAGGAAGAATTTTATAATATTCTTACTGACGGAAATTATAGCACAAAATAAGAATATTTGCAATAAGAAATAAATTTTTAAATAGAAATCTTAATAAATCGAATTATTGCAATTAAAAACAAGCGGGACTTAGATTAATAAATAAATCAAGATAAAATAGAAAAAATATAGAAATAATTAATAAAAATAGCACAAAAATCAATTAAAATAGGTTAAAATTAATTAAATAATAAATAAAATAATAAAAATTAATTATTATAAATTAAAAAATAATTAAAAAGTATTTACAATTTGATTTTTTGTTTAATTTTGAAAAAATTTTGCCAAGGGTCGGGCTTGTTTATTCGAAGTAAAGCATCTTGCATTTTAATGCCGTTTGGGGTAATCTGTTCAAGTTCTTCCCAAAATATCGGCATTGAAACAGATGCTCCCTCTCTTGCTCTTAATGAATATGGTGCAATGCTGGTTGCTCTTTTGCCGTTTCTGACCCAGTCAATAAAAATTTTATTTTTTCTGTTTGATTTTCGTATATTGTTTGTGTAGCGGTCGGGCCAGTTATGCGCCATAACCTCGGCTATTTTTTTTGAAAAATCATAAAATTTTTCCCAACCCGCCGACGGCGTGAAAGGCAGGACCAAATGATAACCTTTTCCCCCGCTGGTTTTAAGAAACGAAACAAGTGAAAGTTCGTCCAAAATGCTTTTTAAATCCCAAACGCCTTGGCGAACCTTTTTTATATCCAACCCCTCTTGTGGATCTAAATCAAACACCATAATATCAGGCTTTTCAAGGCTGTTAACCCGACTTCCCCAAGTATGAAACTCAAGCGTATCCATTTGTGCTTCTGTAATTAGCCCGTAAATATTTTGAATGTAATAAAACTCAGTATTTTCGCCACTGCTTGTCTTCACCGCAAACGGAACAATCCCCTTGTTTGACCCAATAGGGTGTTTTTTAAAAAAACAAGTTCCTGATATTCCTTTCGGGCAACGCACAATACTGATAAGCCTGTTATCTAAATATGGAAGCATTCGCTTCGCCACATTTGCGTAATATCTAACAACATCTATTTTTTTTATCTCAGGGTTTGAATACATTAGTTTGTTTGGATTTGATATTTTAATTTCGCCAATACTGATTGTCCTGTCACTATTTGATTTTTCTGTTAATTTTTTAATGCGTGGTTTTTTGAACAAGTTTTCTAAGGATTGTTTGTTATCGATAATGTTGTCGTTATTATCCGGATTGCTTTTATTTTTAACATTAGTTTCATCACTTATATCAATTGTATTATTATTTTTTGTATTATTATTTGCATTTTTGATATCATTAATTAACAGATTATTATTATCTGCAAAAGTAGTTTCATTAATAACATCTTTCGGATTCTTATCACTGCGTAAACCCTTAAAACTCGCTTGTCTAAGTAAATTTTCGTGCGTCCATTCTGCAAACTGAACTTCTGCCATCAAAAGCGGTTTGACATAAACCGTAATTTCATCTTTTTTAATTTCTGGCATTTGAGAAAAGGGGCATTTTTTTTGACTGATTGATTTAAGCAGTTTTTCAATTTCTGTGGAAGTTTGGTGGGTCATTCCTGTTCCTGTGCGTCCTGCAAAAATTAGTTTTCTTTTTTCATAAAAGCCGAGCAAAAGAGAACTTATACCGCTTAATTTCTTGCCCGTAACAGTGTAACCGCCAATAACAAATTCCTGCCTTAAATGACATTTTAATTTTATCCAACTGCCGTTTCTTGTTCCGCTATAAACTGAATTTATTTTTTTGCCAATAATGCCTTCCACTTTCAGTTTGCAAGCCTCAGAAAAAATCTCTTTCCCATTGCCTTTGATATGTTTGCTAAATGTAATATTTTTCGGTGCAGTTTTTAAGAGATTTTCCAGTAGTTCTTTTCTTTCAATCAGTGGTTTTTGCCTTAAATCTTCTCCGTCAAGTGCCAAAAGGTCAAAAACAACATAAGTCGGATTGTTATCAGAGCGTTTCATATGATTTTGAAGCAGTTGAAAATCTGTTCTTCCGTTTTTGTCTATTATAACAATTTCGCCATCTAAAATCATTGCTTTGCTATTGCTAAAATTGGAAAGAGAAGTTGCAATGCTTTTGAAATGTGAAGTGAAATCTTTGTTATTTCTTGTAATGAGTCTAACTTCATTATCTTCAACAAAAGCAACAATTCGATAGCCGTCATATTTTATTTCATAAATCCAGTCATCGCTTTCGGGTGCTTTGTTTTTGCTTTCTGCAAGTTGCACTTGAATGTTTTGAAAAGGATTTTTTATGATTTTTTTCTTTATATGATTTTCAATTTCCTGCATTGTTCGACCTGTCTTTATGCTTGTGTTAAAATCTGAAATGCCAGCAACTCTTTTTGCAAACTCATCATTTTCTTTTAATAAAATCCAGTTGTTTTCATTTTCTTTTTTATTGTCTTTTAACTTAATGAGCGCCCAACTGCCGTTAAGCCGTTTGCCGTTTAAGTTGAATTTTATCACGCCTTCAGTAAGCATCTTTTTAACATCTAATAAAGGCGACCAAGTGCCTTCGTCCCAAAGCATAACTGTGCCTCCGCCGTATTCGCCTTTGGGGATTGTCCCTTCAAAATTTCTGTAATCAAGCGGGTGGTCTTCAACTTGAATTGCAAGCCGTTTATCTCGTGGATTAAATGACGGACCCTTCGGAACCGCCCAACTTAGTAGCACGCCGTGCCATTCCAATCGAAAGTCAAAATGGTCGCGGTGGGCAATATGATGCTGAATAGCAAATTTTAAACGAGATTTTTTCGGCGCTATTTTCAAATCTGCTTTCGGTTCAGCGGTTTTTTGAAAATCTCTTTTTTGAGTATATTCCTTTAATATATTTTTCATAAATTTATTTTTAGCAAAACAAAAATTTTTATTTAACAAAAAGATTGTATGATTAAATCAAAAAAAATAATTAAAAAGTCAAACTTATGTTATGAATTGACTTATTTTGCCGTGTGTTTTATAATTGCTTAAGAATAAAGGAAAAAATTTATGAACAAAAAATACAATCCGAGTGAAATCGAAAATAAAATATATGAGAATTGGTTAGAAAACAAATATTTTCAAGCAAAAGTTAACGGAAACAAAAAGCCTTACACAATCATTATGCCCCCGCCAAACATAACCGGGCAACTTCATATAGGGCACGCTTTCACAATGGCTCTTCAAGACTCAATTATTCGCTTTAAACGAATGCAAGGCTTTGAAGCGTTGTGGCTACCGGGAACAGACCACGCAGCCATTGCAACCGAAGCAAAAGTTGTTGATTTTTTAAAACAGCAAGGCATAACAAAAGAGCAAATCGGAAGAGATGCGTTTCTTTCGCATATGCAGGATTGGTATAAAAATTATGGCGACCGCATTATTGGTCAAATAAAAAAAACAGGCGCTTCTTGCGACTGGGACAGGCTTGCTTTTACGCTGGACTCTAAACGCAACCGTGCCGTTAACACCGCTTTTGTAAAACTATATAACAAAGGTTTGATTTATCAAGGAAGCAGAATTGTTAACTGGTGTTTAGGTTGCAAAACCTCGGTCAGCGACATTGAAGTTAATTATAAAGAGAACAACGGCAAACTTTGGCATATAAAATATCTGCTTGAAGATAACAGTGGGTTTGTTATCGTTGCAACAACTCGTCCGGAAACAATCCCGGGCGATACTGCTGTTGCAGTTCACCCAAACGACAAACGATATAAAAAACTTATCGGAAAAAATGTTGTTTTGCCGATTAGTAATAAGATAATTCCAATAATTGCCGACTCTTATGTTCAGAAAGATTTTGGAAGCGGTGTTGTTAAAATCACGCCAGCGCACGACCCTAATGATTATGAAGTTGGACAAAGACATAACCTTGAAATCATTCGCATTATGAATGATGATGGCTTAATGAATGAACTTGCTGGAAAATATAAAGGGCTTGATAGAGATGAATGTCGAACGGAAATTTTAAAAGACTTGGAAAAACTGGGGCTTTTAGAAAAGACGGAAGACCACATAAACAAAACTTGTCATTGCGAGCGATGTGGAACAATATTAGAGCCGATAATAAGCAAGCAATGGTTCGTTAAAATGGACGGCTTGGCAAAGCGCGCGATTGAAGTTGTTAAAACCAAGGAATTAAAATTCCACCCGCAAAGATTTGAAAAAATTTATATGCACTGGCTGAAAAACATTCAGGATTGGTGCATTTCAAGGCAACTTTGGAGCGGGCATAGGTTGCCGGTTTATACCTGCAAAGATTGTGGGACTGTTATGGTTGAAGTTGATGCTCCAAAAAAATGTAAATGCGGAAGCACTAATATTGTGCAAGATGAAAATGTTCTTGACACTTGGTTCAGTTCGGCACTTTGGCCATATAGCACGCTTGGTTGGCCTGATAAAACCGAAGATATGAATTATTTTTTCCCGACCAATGTTATGGTTACGGGATATGATATTATTTTCTTTTGGGTTGCTCGTATGATTTTCACTTCCTTAGAATTTACGGATAAGATACCTTTTAAAGATGTTTTATTGAATGGGCTTATAAGAGATAGTCAAGGCAGAAAAATGAGCAAAAATTTGGGCAACGGCGTTGATCCGCTTGATATAATTGAAATATATGGAGCAGATGCAATGCGTTACGGGCTTATTTCCAGCATCAGTACAGGGCAAGATGGCAAATATAATGAAGAAAACATTGTTAAGGCAAGTCATTTTATCAATAAACTTTGGAACGCAAGCAATTTTGTTCTTATGAATATTGATGATTATAAAAAGCAGGATATTAAGAACTTAAAGCCTGATATATCTGATAAATGGATAATCAGCGAGTTAAACAAACTGATTAAAAACATCACAAATCTTTATGAAAAATTTGAATATGGTATGGCGTGCAACGAACTTTACGATTTTGTTTGGAGCAAGTTTTGTGATTGGTATGTTGAGATAAGCAAAATCAGTTTATATAGCAATGATTTAGAAAATAAAAACAAAACAATTAATATTCTTTTATATGTTTTGGAAACAGTTTTAAAACTTTTGCATCCGGTTGTTCCTTTTGCAACTGAAGAAATATATTTAAGTTTGCCTTGCCACGAAAAAACAATTATGAAATGTGCTTTTCCAACGCAAGATAAACATTTGATTTTTGAACAGGCAACAAAAGAAATGACAAACATTATGGGCATAATCAAATCAATTCGAAACACCCGAGCCAATATGAATGTTGCGGATAACAAGAAAATAAAAATTATAATTGTTCCGCTTGAAGATAAAAAAGTTTTAGTTGAATTTGAATCAATAATTGAAAAACTTTGTAATGCAAAAAGTGTGGAGTTTTTGATAAGTTATGAAGAAAAAAATGCAGTTGAAATTGTTTTCTCAACTTGCCGAGTATATTTGCCAACCGGCGATATGATTGATTATGAAAAAGAAAAAGCAAGATTAAATAAAGAATTAGAAAAAACAAGACAACAAATTGTTGTTGCAGAACAAATGCTTTCAAATGAGAGATTTAGGCAAAACGCACCTGAGAAAGCCAAACAACTTGAACAAACTCACACAAGAAACAAAGAACTTGAACAAAACCTTTTAAACTCTTTGAAAAACTTGAATGAGTGATATGGCTAACAATTGACTTAATGGTAAGATTATAATAAAACATAATAAGTATCAATGGTTAAAGACAAACAACAAAAGTTATCCACATATCCACAAATGCATATTCATTCATTATAATTTATATTTATAAATTTTGTTCAAAATTAATTTAAATTATATTAAACGGGTACTTATACAGCCGAGTTATCCACATATCCACAATGCAAGAATATGTAAAAATGTATTTTTACTTTGTATTGTTGAATATTTCAATTAGACACATTTTGATACATTGAACTTATATCGCAATTTCAAACCGTGCAAGTGGTATTGTAAAATTTTTCAAAGATAGTTAATGATATAAAAGATTAAAAGCAAGGAGCGGGTCGGGGCGGAAAAATTTTTTTGCTTTGCAAAAAAATAGGCAAGTGCTTAAAAGCACTTGCTTAGGGCTTAAATAAAGCCCTAATTTCCGCCCCTCCGTTATACTTGCAATAAACCAATTCCGTTATACTTGCAATAAACCAATTCCGTTATACTTGCAATAAACCAATTCCGTTATACTTGCAATAAACTATCTTGCAATAAACTATGTAACAATATAAAATTAATAAAAATTTCAATCAATGCTTACTGAAATTTTTGTTGCAATTGTTGCGTTTGGTTCAAGTTTTACGCTGTCGCTGATTTCAACACCAGCAATCA
>JAQUUD010000073.1 GCA_028694075.1 Clostridia bacterium | reverse complement strand
AGTGCAGCAATTCGGTATCGGTAATCATACGTTCTCCTTTAAAAAAGCAAAAAAAATACTCTGTGTATCAACAGCTTTGGCAGTGATTTTGAAATAAAATTTCCCTAAATCACCTAACTCTACAGGATTTCCCTGAAGAATCTGCCAAGTAACAACTGTTTCAAGTTGTCTTAGGGTTGCCAAAACATCACCAGCTGATAGTGTAGATGTTTCTGAAATCATTTGAGCTATTTCCTCAAATCCCACTGTTTCGTTATGAAATACCCTTCCTAGGTATTTTTCACCCGGTGTGAAGCCGGTTTGGATGTTGCGTTTAACGCGAACTACTCTAACCATATTTTTAATATTTAATGTTTAATATTCGATTAAATTTAATTGAGCTCAAATTAAAATATAACTTAATTATAATTTAAAATAATCTCAATTTCTAAATATTATATACCAAAAATTAAAAAAATTTCACTATTCAGGTGATTTTTTGGATCTTTTTCTCAAATATTTTTTATTTCATTGATTAGCTGACACTTTCTTTGCGCATATTTTTTACTTTTTCTTATATTAATTTCTAAATTAAACTTCTATCTGTATATTTTTTCAACCAATTATTTAAACTAAATTCCCCTTCAAAAAGGACTTAGTCCTTACCCCTCAAGGACTAAGTCCTCTACCCCAAAGGGCTTAGTCCTCCGACCCTAAGGACTTAGTCCTTTTTCAGCTTACTTAATAGCTTAATATACTAATAGTTACAAATCTCATTTATCACTTCTAATCAATCAATTAAATATTCTTTAATAAAACATTTGATGTATAAAAAAGGATTAACTTTGGAGCCTGTAATAAATACTGATAGGATATCTTATAAAAGAATATTCAATATGAAAAGACCTAAATTAGATTTGAATAGAAATAGCAAAATTGATGCTAAACAAGCTTTTTTTTAAAAGACAATTTTTACATCTTCTTTGTAGTTCTGCAATGTTCCATTTAGACTTGCTGTCCAACCGTCAATAAATACTCTACCATTTTTAATAGCATTTGAGTAATCATCACTGTTTATTTTCTCGCTGTTGGTAATGTAGTAATGGTTGCCGATTTTATAAATACAATCCTTCACTATTTCTTCAGGAACTTGTTTTTTATCTTCCTCAAACATCCCGCTTTTGCTATTTTCTGCCTCTATATCTTTAGCAATTTTTTCTCCTGCTCGTTTCAATCGTTCAATTGTAATACTTGAAATAACGGGTGGTAAATTATTCTCAACACAAAACTTATAAGCAGGCTTATCCTCTTTTATTGGCTCATCAATTTGACATAAAATAAATTTCCTATTACCATTATAATGGCTTTTGAGCATATTTAGCTCTTGCAAAATTTCTCCCCACAAAGTTTAAACCGTAACCATTTACCTTTTCGTCAATAGGCAAACCTAAAACGGCTTTCAATTCTTCTAAGTTTATCTCGGTATCTCTAATGACGTTCGGATAGTTCTCTTTCATAAAACTCAACAATTTGTTTTCGTTGTCGTTTGTCCCATCAAAAGTAAATCCTGCGTTTATAAATTAGTTCATTATTCTTCGTTGTTATTTTTAAACCCCGTATTTTCTTTTAGTGATTTAGTTTGTTCCGATTTAAGTTTTCGTTCTAATTTTTTTACATCTTCTTCGGGTGGCAGGTTTTCGGGTACAATGCCACGAGAGAGTAAGGTATTTCTTACCGATTTATTATTGTTGATGTGTTCGTTAGAAATTTGCCCTTCATTATTCATTTTTTGTTGCTTGGCATTGAAAATAGTAATTTCTGTGGCAAAATCTTTGGCTTTTAGCAAAATTGTAGGCATAAAGTCGGCTAATGGTTTGTTTTTAATATCCCATTTATCTTTCATTTGCTGTGTCGTCTTGTTAAACAAAGCTTGGTCGCCTTTACTTCGGATTAAAGCAAAGTTTTGATTGCCCCCTGTTTGTTCAAATATGATATGTGAAAGTTCTTTTTCGGTTTCTGCCAATTTGTTTCGGGCTTGTACCCTTTCTATTTCCAATATTTTTTGCTCAATAAGTTCAGCTTTTCTGGTTTGAACTGCAAAATAAGTTTGAGCAAAAGCAATCTGTTCTTTTCTTGAGTCGCCGTTTTGAGCAATTAAATAACAAGCATAACGAGTAAGCATCACATCGTCAATTTCCTTTTTCGCTCCTGAACCTATATCAACCAATTTCCCGACGTCGGCAAAATGGTCTGAAATATTCTGACCTGAAATTTCACAAGCGGTTTTAGCTTTGCTTATAACATTTTGAAAATTATCCCATTTACCATATCCAAGCAAATGTTGTAAATCTCTTGCTAACCAAAATTCTATTCCATCTTCGGTTTGGGTTAAGAAATCTTCGAAGTTTTCGGTTAATTTATATACAATATCTTTTTTCATAACCCTAATTTATGATTTTATCAATGCTTTCAATATCGGGGTCTTGTTCTACTATTTCCAATTCAAAATCGCCTGAAATATCTTTCTGAAACTTGCCAACGCTTCCTGTGTCTAAGTATGTTTTCCCCGTACCCGTTTCCATCATTATATCAATATTATTGTTATCTTGAACTGGAAAATTGTATTTGTTTTTATTATGATGCTCTGCCATAACCTTATCAAATTTTGCTTTTTGGTGTAGTCTTTCAAAAAAGACTAACAATGTTTGTAACACAGTCTCCCTGAAAGGCTTAAATCTCGTGTTGAAACTGTTTTGTTTCTGTTTTAGTAATCATTTAATATCTCTAAATTTGTCTTCGTTAATTTTCCCTTTTATTCCAATTCTTTTCTACAATTTATAAAGGGAGATGGGTGAGCTTGAGTGAGTAGGCAAGAAATAACTCTATTGCAAGCAGAACCATCTGCTTGTGTGTTGGAGCTTGCGAATCTATTGTTTTGTGTGTGGGTATTTTCCATTTTTCATTGTCTTAATGAGGCAAAAATTCCGTTGTCAATATATCGGCTGTCTGTTTTTTTACTACACTTAACGCTTCAAAAATACAAAATATTTATTGATAATTGACAAATTAACTTAATTCTTTTTTTATTATACTATTATTTCTATTGCAAGTAATATTGTGCATTTATCTGCTGAAAGAACTCGTACTCTTTTTTGAAAACTAAGAAGTTAAACTTTTCTTTCAACAAAAATCTAACCAATAATATTTTATAACTAATCTCCTATTCCTCACGCCTAATGACAAAGAGTTTATGCTCCAATCTCCCATTGCCTACGCCCAAGGAATAAGTCCCCCACCCCTAATCTCTTTGTCATCGTTCCATGCTGACAACTATCAGCACTCCAAAATCTCCCATTGTTCATACCCTGCTGATAACTATCAACACACCCTAAACTCCCATTGCTCATACCCTCTTGATAACTATCAGCACTCCATAAACTCCCATTGTTCATACCCTCTTGATAACTATCAACACACCCTAAACTCCCATTGTTTTTCCCCTCCACACAATTATCAGCTGCCCATAAACTCCCATTCATTTCAAAATCTCAAATACCTCATCTCAAAACTATATAATCTAATCCAATACCTTAGCTGTCAAAATAAATTTGCTAAAAGAATAAAGAGATAATAATGAATAAAATTCGTTTATCTTTGAAACTTAAAATGCTTAGTTTATGAATAAGCATCGGATTGTAAATCATAATAACAAAGATGTATGGGATTACTTATCGGCTTGCCGCTTGCAAAGCAAAAAATCCTTTCCAATGAAAGAAAATGATATTTATGCTTATATTTCCTAAAAAAGAATATCTTTGCAAGTGAATATTAACTATTAAAACAAAATATCATGAAAAAGATTATTGCACTATTAGTAATT
>JAQUUD010000072.1 GCA_028694075.1 Clostridia bacterium | reverse complement strand
TTTAGCAATAATTTCACCATTAAATATAATCTTTTTTTGTTGGTATGCTCTTTAATATATGTAAGTAATTTTTCACAATCTTCACTTGATGGGGTGAAGTGTATAGTGTTTGAAACTTTTCTGAGTTTAATATCTTCCAAAAAGTTATTATCGATGTAATGTTTTTTAACACAAAATTTAGTGAAAATTTTATTTATAGTCAATCGTTGATTTAAGGTACAATCGCTCCAATTATTTGCCTTTGCATATTCATAGAATTTTGAAATGTTGACATCGTTAAATGCATTTAATTTTTCAATGCTGTCAATTTCACACACTGATAAAAACAAGTTGATTTCGTTTTTATATTTAACCTGTGTTTTAGGACTTGACATAATGTATTGTGATAAAAATTGTTTTTTGACTTCTTCTAAATTTGCCATATTATTATCCCCTTTTTATTTTGTACATCTATAATATACCATATAATAACACATTTGTCAAGTAAAATCGTGAAATGTTTTGTTTTTATTTATATATCTTTTAATATTCTATTTTTCGCAATTTCAAAGTAGTTCTCATCAAGTTCTATGCCTATAAATTTCCTATTTAAGTTCATACAAGCAACTCCTGTTGTGCCACTTCCCATAAATGCGTCTAATACAATGTCATTCTCAAACGAGTGTAAATTGATTAAATGCTCCATTATTTCAATGCTTTTTTGGGTAGGATGTAGTTTTTTGTGTATTCTCCAATTAGATTTTATTACTTTGCTTTTAAGTTTTGAATCAACGCTGTTGTTCCAGTGTGCATTTTTAGCCCTTACATATACAATAAACTCAACATCACTCATGTGTTTTCCGTTTGAAAATGGAATATATCCTTCTTTATGCCAACAAATAAGCGTAGTTGAAAGTTTTTTATTTTCAAACCAAGACATTATTTTTGATATTTGCTTATTTGAACAGAATATTAAAATATTTGGAGTTTTACATATTCTCATAAACTCATTAAAAACATTTTCATATTCAAAACCACAACTAAACTCATCTATAAATTTATTATGAATATTTTTCCACTTAACCCTATCTCCGCCACCATGAGTGTCTAATTCATATGGTGGGTCAGTAATAATTAAATCAATGCTTTTATCTGGAATTTGTTTCATAACTTCCAAGCAATCGCCACATAGCAATTTTACATTTTCATTTATGTAATCCATTATTTCTCCTTTATAATTTTTATTTCAATATTGTATAATTCTGCCATTAGGCGAAATTTCAATTTGAAGACCGCATTTTGCTCTGTGTAATCGGACTTAAAATCCAAAACACAATATTCGCCAGTCGCTGAATTTGTAAAGCAATAATCGGCGATATATTTTATATCTCTACCCCATTTACTTTTAGGTATCAGTACAAATGGCACTTGTCTTTGAAGGTCGCAAATTTCGCCCAATTTTTCTTTTCTTTTAAGTTTTAACCACATTGAATATTCGCCCTTGCTATCGAATTTCCCATCTACACGATAAATTATTTTATTGTTGTACTTTGACTTTTTTCTTGTTGGCATACTTTAACTACTCCCATTTTTTTATTCAACTGTTTTATCACTAATACTTTTTCTTTATATTTATATTCATTATAAACATCAATTAAAATATCTTCAAGCAATTGTATTTCGTTGGCGAGATTTTTTATTTCGCACATTTTTTTAATTCCTCAAAAATTTCGGATTCCGCTTGTTTTAATTCATTACTAATTGGATACTCCATAATTTGATTTGAAACCCTTTCTTTTACAATAAGTTTGTTGCAAAGTTGCAATGTTTGAAAACTGACCTTGCAAAATAAAACTTTTACCTTTTCACCTAAACTTGCTTTTTTAAGTTTTCGTTGCTCGGCTTTGATTTCGAGTGCTTTTCTTTTGGTGGAGATTTTATCTACATATTCTTTAATTTCAGGGTCGGTGTCATAATGTTTTTTAGTAATTAAATCTAGCAATTCGCTTTGCAACGCCTTCAATGATTTTGATTTTTCTTTTTTAACTTTCATAATATCCCCTTTTTTATTTACAATGTTTTATTTTTTAATTTCTAAGTCCATTGTTCTTTATAAAATCTATTTCTTCTTGCGATATTTTCCAATCCCTGCCAAACTTAGTTGCTTTGATTTTATCTTCTTGTATCCAACGATAAATTGTTTTCCAATGCACTTTTAATTTATTCGCAACCTCTTTTATTGTATAAAACTCTTCCATTTTTATCTCCTTAATTTTAATTTTCTCGGTTCCAACAGAACCATCACCTAGTCCCAATAGAACCAACCAAGAATATTTATGATATTTTTATTGTCTATTATGGTCCCAATAGAACCATAATAAGTAATATCAATTTTACTAGTCCCAATAGACCTATAATACTATTAATATTTACCATACCAGTCTTCTCTAGAACTCTTGTTTGCCACCTATGTACCATCTATTTGAGAAACTCCATCTAGCAACTCCACCTACACCATATTCGTGTTTATCTAAAAAACCCTTTTCCCATAATTCATTTAATGCTCTTTTAGTTTGAGATATCGACATTATTCCCAATCTACTCATCATTGATTGAGCATAAGGGAATATGCCAGTCTTTTTCCATTCCTCATTTCTATATGCCCATTGTCTCATATATAAATATAATTTAGTGGCATAAACAGATAATTCTTTAAAACTTTTATGGTCCATCATATAAAAAGTTATATCTACCCACTCATATTTTTCGCCCTCCGATTGTTTAAATGATTGTTTTTTGTATCTTGCTTCATATTGTTTTGTTTGCTCAGCAGTATACTGCTTCTTTTTCTTTGACATATATTGGTCTCCTTTTTTGGTCGTATGGAAAGTTAGAGTTTGAGACCAAAACTCAATAGGAGCGACCCACTGTCCTTTCCATACTCCAATATACTACCATATAAGTCAATATAAGTCAAGTGTTTTTGTAAAAATTTTTATATTTTTTTTAATTTTCTTCTTTTTCTAAAAATTTTTTACAATCCGATTGTTTAGATATTTGCACTCGATTGTACTTTTTCTTGCAATAGCAATAACTTCCATTTACTGTGCTTGCAAACTTGCAATTTAGACAATTATTTGTTTCCATAATTTACCTCTTTATTTTTAACAATACTCTTTTTATATTAACCCGCAATCTATACCATTTTTTTATTAAAAGTTCATTCGGATCTTTGCACTCATCTGCGATATTTTCCACCAAATAATTTATTTTAAGTTCGTTTAACCCCTTAATTTTTTGCTCTGGTATACCGTTTATCAATTCTTTCGTGGCATTGTCGCCAGCAATATCGTTATCTAAACATAACACCAAAGTGCCATCATAGAAGTTTTTATCTAGGCATTTTAATAATTTCCTAACATTTACAACACCGCAAAGTGGGATTGATGACCCACCACACTGTGTAATGCTCATCGCACAAATCGGACTTTCAACTACGAAAACAACACTTGACTGAGACAACACACCTTCATTGAAAATTGGTTCAGAGCCTGCTTCTTTGTTGGGTATTTTGTAAAAAGTTTTTCCATTTATAGAACGACTTTGATAATAAGAACAAGCACGATTGTATGGTATAATAACTATTTTAAGTTTTGGGTTATACCCAAGTTTAAATCTTTTAATTATGTGTGGCAACAAACCCCGCTTCAAGAAATAATCAGTTTCGTTTATGTGTTGCATACATTCTCTAACATAGTTTATAACTTTTGGATTTTTGAAATGCTCCACTATTTTTGCTGGTGCTTGCTGTATTATTCGTGGTTTATAATCTTTATCATTTTGATATTTTTCTTTTAGATTAAATCTTTTTAATAAAAAGTTAATTGCCTCAAACTGTGATATATTCTCTATGCTTTTAATCAAATCAATAACA
>JAQUUD010000071.1 GCA_028694075.1 Clostridia bacterium | reverse complement strand
TTTTTGTATATTCCAAATCAAAATCTTCGCTATCCTCATCCTGACAAGATTCGCATTGATTTGATTGCACCCATAATATTTTTTGCAGTTCGTCAAACTCTTTTTTAGTTAATTTAA
This sequence comes from Clostridia bacterium, assembly GCA_028694075.1. Lineage (GTDB taxonomy): Bacteria > Bacillota > Clostridia > Christensenellales > UBA1242 > UBA5489. The sequence goes on along the minus strand of JAQUUD010000071.1, from coordinate 3,838 downwards.
TTGTTTTCACTCTCCACCTCCAGCAGTTCAGGGTTGTCGAACTTGTTACCAATAACTTCAAAACAATCTGATGATTGCAACCAATAACCATATTTTGCGATTGAAAATTGACCTTTAACAAATTCAACTAATGCAGGTTTGTTTTCTGCACAATGTTTAACAATATTATTCTCCCAAATCTTATTGCCGTTATTGTCCGTCAGCCCGGTAAACTCGCAAAGTGTTTCGGGGTCGATTTCAAAATCAATAGCGTTTATAAAATTGCCGTCTTTATCTTTTACAACCCTTATAAAATGATTACCCAATTCGTTTGTCCAATAATAACCCTGCACCTCTTCGCCATTATCTAATCGCTTCGCCTTAAACAGCCCTATGTTCTCTCTCATATTTACTCCATTTCCTTTGTTGCTTCAAAAATAATTTCATTTTGTTTCTCCTCCGCTCACCCGATTTCTTCGGGGTGTTGCTAAATTTATAAATATTTCTTGGTATTGCAAAATGTAGAAAAGTGTAAAATATATTGTTTATCTTTGTCATTCTCATCGCAATAATCATTGTATGCTTTTATTCTTTGTGTTATATAATTGCCTTTGTTTGTTAGTTCGGAATATTTTTCCACACCCAACAACTTATAAAATGCCTTTTTGCCTAATTCTTTACCAACTTTTAGTGGATATATTTTCCAAGCATTTTCGAAATATTTTTGCAACTTATAATCTACCAAATAAGCATCAAATTTTTTATTCCCTGCAAGAATAGTGTTAATCTTGGCGTTATTTCGTTTAGACAAGCAATTTTTGGTGTAAGTTATTTCTTCTTCTGTTAATGGAATTTCTCTTTTCAACTTATCCACAATCGTTTGTTGATATGTGGATAACTCTTCGGTTTTTATATATTTACCCAAAATTTCTTCTTGCAAGTCTTTATTTTCAATCATTTCAAGTAAAATATCCACTATTTCATTTTTCGACTTTTTGTTAAGTTCAACTACAAAATCGCACATTTTTTATACTCCTTTTAATATAACTTAATTATTTATACATAATATATAATATTTATTAAGTTAAATGAATTATTAGTAATATAGTAATTCTAGTTAGTTATACTTATATTTCTTGATGGGTATAATGTAAAATATATATTATAACTAAAGTATGTAATTTATAGTATAGTTTATATTTTCATCTTCACCACGAATTACGATAGTATTTTCGTATGTAATACATATGTATAATTTGTTTTATTTTTTATTTTTCCATCTTGATTCAATACTTTTTTGCCTTGATTTGCAAAAATTGTCTCTTTTGGTTGTTTCAATCTCGAGTCTACTATTATAATATAATCCATTTTCATCTACATTAAATTTTTCAATTATATATGGAATTTCTTTTATGGATTTAACTCCCAATGTCAAACAAATTATTTTTTCAGTTAAATGTCCTTGTTGATGTTGAATACAAAGTAATGTTATGTATTGCCCTCTTTCTTCCATTGTCATCCCAGCAACTCCAGTATAAAAATCGCTTGTGTAAAATAGGAATGCAGGATCTTTTTGTTTATATTGCATCATCACATTCTCCTTTTTGATGAGAGATAATTGTTTCAAAATAGAAATTAGATAAACTAGGATGTTTTTTTAAAAATTTAATTCTAAATTCATCTAAATTGTATATACTTTTAAGTAAATTACATTCTCTGCAAGATGGGAAATAATTTGATTTATTATTTATGCCATTTTGAGATTTTGGTTTTATGTGATCTATTGTATAATTTAAAACATCAAGGATTTTCCCGCAATATGCACATTTTCCATTAAATAACTGATAAATTTTATCGTTTTTCTTATCAATTGTAAATAATTTTTGAGATATGAGGATTTTTTGTTGTAATAGAGTTTCAATATAATTTCTGAATTCAATAGATTTTATATGTGATATTTCTTTTTTTATTTTAATAAATAATGTTGTAGATTTTGCCCAATTATGTTTATGCCAATTTAATATTAAAACTTCTTCTTCTTGTTTATTGTATTTGATAATTTTTAAGTTGTCTTGTAGGTTTGTTATGCTTTTTTCAATTTCTTCTTTTTTTAGTTTAGTTTCAAAAGCAATCATTGATGTACTGCATTTTAGCACTCCACAAATATTTGTGTGCGGACTTGTGAGTAAGTAAAGCCATAAATAAATATCATTTTTCTCAAAATCATCTATTATTTGACCATCTATCCACATATCAGTGTCTATCATTCTTTTTGGCATACTAATCACACTTACCCTTTGTGGCAAGTTGTACAACATAGTCATCTCCATTTTCTTGCAACCCAAATTCTTTATCACAAATATAAAAGTAATTTTTGCCATTTACTTTTTTTGTTTTTAGGTAAACTATTAAAACATCAGATATTATTTTATGACTATAAAGTGATTTATCAAATATTCTTTTATTGTTGTTTTCATTCATTCATTTATACTTCCTTTAATTTTGTTTTAGAAAAATTTCAATTCTTTTGGCAAGCACTTTTGATGGTTGCCTTCCATTTATAATTTCGCTTAAATACACACGAGTTATTCCAATCCGTTGTGCCAATTCAAATTGCTTAATTTTTTTTTCTGCTAGATAATAAATAATCTTATCTTGAATTGTCATTTTGTTTCTCCTCTAAAAAATTCGTTATAAAATTCCTCAAATCTTTCAAACGCATACACTTTCTTGCTTTTGTACTTTTTGTAAAAGTCCCCAATTTGCATTTTGTTTTCAGTTGTCATTTTTTCGCTTGCCAACCAACCTTTCGTTCCTTGCGAACAAGCACCCGTTATCAATCTATAATCAGTCCAAATAAAATCATTTCCGCGTGCCTTTATATCGTTTGCTATTTTATCTCTATCAAAATTTTCACTCGCAATCTTAAAATTTACTTCTTCAATACAATCTTTTAAGTTTTCTCCGTGTGCATAATATGTTGTGTTTTCGTATATTTTTGATATAATATTTCTAGTTTTTATTTTGCCTTTGTAATATGTGTACTCTTCATTATTTATAATTATGTGCTTTCTGCATATTACTTGCATTAAAATATTATCTGCATATAAATATTTGTTTTCTTTATAATCTCCGTTTTTTAATTTTTTTACATTGTCTGATTTTGTTATTTGTGTTCCTCTAAGGTATAAATCCCCACCTACCGTTAAATCACTTGGCAATTCCTTGATTTGTGTATCTCTAAGGTTTAACCAACCACCTACTGTTAAATTATCAGGTAGTGCGGTTATTTGTGTGCCGTTAAGGTCTAACCAACCACCTACTGTTAAATTATCAGGTAATGCGGTTATTTTTGTGTTTTTAAGGTCTAAATGACCACCTACTGTTAAATTATCAGGTAGTGCGGTTATTTTTGTGTTTCTAAGGTCTAAATGACCACCTACTGTTAAATTATCAGGTAGTGCGGTTATTTTTGTGTTTCTAAGGTCTAAATGACCACCTACTGTTAAATTATCAGGTAGTGCGGTTATTTTTGTGTTTCTAAAGTATAAATCGTTACCTACTGTTAAATTATCAGGCAGTGCGGTTATCTTTGTGTTGCTAAGGTATAAACCACCACCTACTGTTAAATTATCAGGTAGTGCCGTTATTTTTGTGTTTCTAACGTCTCACCAACCACCTACTGTTAAATTATCAGGTAGTTCGGTTATTTTTGTGTTTCTAAGTTCTAAATTACCACCTACTGTTAAATTATCAGGTAGTGCGGTTATTTTTGTGTTGCTAAGGTCTAACCAACCACCTACTGTTAAATTATCAGGTAGTGCGGTTATTTTTGTGTTGCTAAGGTCTAACCAACCAC
>JAQUUD010000023.1 GCA_028694075.1 Clostridia bacterium | reverse complement strand
GTAATTTCAGTTATTGATGATGCACTCACAATTACAACAACAGACACTGGTCTTTATTCAAGTCAATTAGAAATCAAATATACAATAAGTATAAACGGCACGCCGGTAGGTGTCGAGCAAGTTTATTCATCGCCTTTTGCAATCCCGAATGATTGGGACGCAGGAACTTACGCATTTACGGCTTATGTAACAGCGGTGAACGGCGAAAATAATTTTGTTAAATCAAATGTGGCAACTTATGGAATCGAAAAACTTGAAACGGCAACGGGCTTGGAAGCATCTGCAACAACTCCGGGCGATTATACTCAGACAAGCGTAACTTTAAGTTGGGCTGAAGTTGCAAACGCAACAAGTTATGCGATTTATGTAAATGGTCAATTTATTGTCAATGTTGTTCCGACTATCATTGAAGGTGTTTGCTCTTTTGCAACTGGAACAATTTTTAGTTTAGCGGGGGCATATGAGGTTCAAGTTCAAGCGAGGGCGGACGGGTTTATCAGTTCAGATTTGTCTGAGATGGTTACGGTGATAAGGTTAAATCCGCTTGTGAATGCGTATGCAGACACGCAGGCGAAAGCATATTGGAGCGCAGTAACGCAAAGCAGTGCGGATTATACTTATACATTATTACTTGTGAATAATTCGGGTGTGGTTGTTGGAACTGTTAACGATATAACCGCACTTGAAAGCGAAGCATTTGTTAATTATGTTTGGATAAATGAACTTGCGAGCGGAAATTTCAGCATAAGAATAATAGTTAAGGGCAACGGCTCATCTGACAATGTGGCAGAAACCTTGACACTTTCAAGCAGTGGGCTTAACGTTCAAATGTATAAATTCGTTCAGCCGGTAATTTCAGTTATTGATGATGCACTCACAATTACAACAACAGACACTGGTCTTTATTCAAGTCAATTAGAAATCAAATATACAATAAGTATAAACGGCACGCCAGTTGATGGCGAGCAAGTTTATTCAACTCCTTTTGCTATCCCGAATGATTGGGACGCAGGAACTTACGCATTTACGGCTTATGTAACAGCAGTAAACGGCGAAAATAATTTTGTTAAATCAAATGTGGCAACTTATGGAATCGAAAAACTTGAAACGGCAACGGGCTTGGAAGCATATGCAACAACTCCGGACGATTACACTCAAACCAGTGTGACTTTAAGTTGGGCTGAAATCACAAACGCAACAAGTTATGCAATTTATATTGACGGACAATTTGCGGTTAATGTTGTGCCAAACATCGTGGCAGGTGTTTGCTCTTTTGTAACGGAAGAATATTTTAGCCTTGTAGGTCAGTATGAAATCAAGGTTGTTGCGAAAGCAGATGACAAAATTTCTTCTGATTTTAGTGGTTCGATATTCGTTGTTCGATTAAATCCAGTTGCATCAGGGTATGCAAACAATGCGATGGCAGTGAATTGGATTGAACCGCTTCAAACTTTCCAAGATTATTCGTTCTATTTGCAACTTTTGAGTTTAACACAAGATGGATATTTATTAAGAAATGCTTCAGATATTAATCTCACAAGCACCTCTTATTCGGATTTTACTAACAGTGAATGGCTTGAAAATTTTGATGGCGGATTCTTTGCAGTGGGCATAAGAGTTATTGGCAATGGCTCATCTTCTAATCAATCTAATACTGCAACTTTTTCAAGTGAAAATTTCTATATTAGTGTCTTGAAATTGTTTGCTCCTTCAATTTATACCTTGCCAAGTTATTTGCGTATTGACGGCACAAATATCACCGAACTAACGCCGTCAGGTGAAGAAATTTCAGAAATTATTAATCATAATTATTCAATAAGAACTGGTGAAAACTTTGCAAAAGACGCAGAAAATAATGACATAAATAATGTTGTTTATGGCGAAACTTATTCTTATCCGAATAATTGGATTTCCGGCGTATATAATTTCACTGCGTTTTCTTATCCTGATACCGGAGTTTTAAATATTATTCCAAGTAATGTGACTGGTTGGTCTGCAACCAGACTTATCGCACCGCAAAATTTACACTTTATTCGTGATAGTGTTGCTGATATCAGCAAATATACCACTGATGAAATTATGGATAGTGAAAATTATTTAAGTGAAAATTTGTTCTTTAGATATGATGCGGTTTTAAATTCTTATGGATATAAGTTAACTAACGCAGGCAGTTCTATGGTTGTGCAAACCAATGACAATATAATGTGGGGAAGTTTTGAGGATTTGCTTGCAGTTAATCCTGGATTAGAGCAAACTTTGGAAGTTTATGCCTTGGGTGGAAATGGGAATTATATTAATTCTCCAATTAGTTCGATTGATTTTATTAAACTCGATAGAATTTTTAATTTTTATGTTAGTCAAGGAATGGTGAACTGGACAGAACAAGAAAATAATACATCATATTTAATTAAAGCGACTGATGAAATTGATGTTTTAATAAAATTCTGGCAAAGCAATTATCCTTCAACAACTTCAAGTTATCTTAATGGAATATTAGATGTTTTGGCGTCAGGTCAAATTTCTTTGAACATAAAAGCAACAGGTAATGTTGACACAACTGGTCTATCCAGCGGGCAGGCAATAATTTTGGATTCATCTTATATGCCAGTTGACAGCGAATTTTTCAAACTTGAAAAACCGGATAATTTTAAAGCGAACCTTGGATTTTTAACTTGTGACATATCGGGCAACGCAATGAATTATCGGGCAACGGTTTATTCAGCGCTAGATGAAGAAATCTTTGAGTTCGTTCTTGAAGATTATACAGAAAAACTTGGACTTGCATCTGAGCAGTTCTTTGCCGGATATTCAGCACTTTTGCATTCGCTCACCACTGAAACACTTTATAAAATTAAGTTGCAAGCAATTTCAGATGTTAATAATGTTATATATTCTGATTATAGCGATATAATTAATTTCAAGGTGCTTGAAAATGCAAACGGAACTGATGATATTGGGCTTGAATTTTCTTCGGACGGAATGCTTGATAAAACAAAATTAAAAGCATATGTTTCGACTAATTCTTACGGACTTATAAAATCTAATCTAACTAATATTAGCGTTATATATCAGCAGGAAGACGCGTTCACACAAAGAGAAAAAGTTTCATTTAAACTTTTATTAAGCGATGAAATGGGTGGGGCATTTATTGATTTTGATTTCGCTTGTCTTGGCAGTTCGCAATTGGTTAATGATGGAGAAAATGATTTTTATTATCTTACATCATCATTTACTCAATCTGACCAAATTTATGTGTTAACTGCTCCGATAATTTTAGTTGAAGACGGAATTATCAAGTGGAACATTGTAAATGGTTGCGAAGGATATTATATTTATATCAACGATAACTTATATAATAACGAAATGTATAATTTAAATTATTTGGCACTGCCTGACCAATATGGCGGAAGTGTTAATACCGACATAAACATTTCTATTGTTGCGGTTTCTAACGGACTGTCAACGCTTTATAGCACGCCGGGCGAATATTTATATGAATTAAATTTAAATGACGAAACCAAAGATATCCAAATTGAACTAATGAAGTTAAAAAACACGGCATTTTTCGATATTTTAGATGGTGCATTTGTGTTTAATAATGGTTTTAGCGGACTTGATGGTTATGACGAAAGCACTTTAACAAATTTATTGGACAATTTTGAAACAATTCTAGATTGGCAAACTTTGCAAACATATTTGCAGGAACTTTTGGCAATGCCTGTACTTATGTATAGCCAATATACTGGCTTTACATTGCCCGACATTGAACTTAGTTTCTACAATGTAAACACATTGCAAAATTATTTTGTGACTGTTAACTCAGAAATTTTCTTAAAAATGTCATCATTGCAATATGAAAACTTTAATAATCTTATTAGCATTTGTAGAGATGCTTCTGAGTTTATTATATCTGAACTTGAAAGTTTGATTGCAGGGCAACCTGAACCTGAAGAAGACCTTGTTAATTTACTGGGTTTTTACAAAAACTTTGAAGAATTTTTATATAGCAATGAGTTAAACGAAATCTTGGAAATTTATAATAAGGAAACGGCTGGCTGGCCTGATATCTCAGTGTTATTTGATGAATTGAATATCTCAACAAGCCAAATTCCGTCAGGTAGATACGAAGTTAGCATAAGACAACTTGGAAATGACTGTGACTGGTTGAATTCAAACTTTAATGCAATATTTGAAATTTATATTCCAAAAGCACCAGGAAGTGCTGATATAGTTGAAATGAATGGTGACTTCTATTTGTTATGGAATGAAGTTTATATTCCTACCGAATATAATTATTCGCCTAATGATATAAACTCTGATGGAATTGGCGATATATACATCATTTACGGTGAAGATGCTCTTGGCAATAGATTTGAAATTTTAAGAACTAATGGTTATCCGTCGGCGACTGAACACAGACTTCAAATAAATCTTACAGAACTATCAAATTTGGATATATTGACGAGAGATATTGTTAAGATTTTTATTGTGGTTGCGGGCGATAATGGCAATGTGATTTCCGGATTAACTTCCAAAAAACTTGATATTTCAATATTGCCTATGATTGCACCTTATATGGATAACGGGCTTCTTGTTTGGGACGGCTTGATTTCTGCACATCATTATGAAATCACTGCCACAACAGAAGGTTATGGCTCAATTCAAATTTTAACGGAGAATACTTTCTGGGCAGGCGAAGAATTAATGTCAGGTATAACATATACGATAACAATCAGAGCAATTGGATTTATTTATATAGATGGCGAAGTGCCAAACCAGACAATCAGTTATGTATTAACTGGCAAGCCAATCACATTTAAACTTTCAAAACTTAATAGTTTGAATGTTGATGTCAACAAATATGGCGTGTTTGAATGGAGCAGGGTTACTAATGCTCAGGGCTTTACTGTTCAAGTTGCCGGCACAGAACTAAGTTATGTTTGCTTAGATGGCGGAGTTAAAACGACATATGAAAGCGCATTTGAAGGATATTACAAATATTTATTTACAGCAATGGGAACAACTGGAACAATTAATTCATCAAGCATAGTCTATTATTTAAGTTCACAAATAAACAATGATGGAAACGGACTGCTTGCAGTTAATTTGCAAAATGTAACCAATATCCGTGTTGAAGACGGAATAATTAAATTTAGTCCTCTTGCCGATGTTATCACAATTGAGCAAGAACAGGTTGTTAAAGTTGTAGGTTATAGGCTTACGATTTCTAACGGCATCAATATCTTATATTCAACCAGCCTAAGCATTCAAGAATTCTTTACTGATGGGCAGGGGAATAAATGCTTTGATTTCTCAAATTATGGCACTGAGAACACTTATACAATAACAATCCAGCCGTATATTTACTATACAAATTATGAAGGGACAGTTTTTGAAAACGCAAGAGTGATGTATGAGTTTGATGAACAAATTTATCAGTTATTGCTTGGAAAAGCAAGTTCTCTTGAATTTGAAAAAACAGCCGCTCCGAGTTTGGTTAAAATATTAGACGGACAAGTTACATGGACCAGCGTTGCAGGTTATGAATATGTTGTTGATATTTATACGCCAACAGGAACAATTTTAAGTCAAAGAGTAACCACAAACTTCTGGTGGACAGACAGTGCAATAGTAGTGCCTGAAATGAATTATTATGTTAAAGTAAAAGCATATCTTGAAAACTGCGTATATTCGGCATATACGATTTATTGTGATGCCGGAGCAAATCCATTGCAGATAAGCAAGATTAGACCACTTGATGAAAGTATGAATTCTTATACTTCGGAATTTGATGAAAATATTATTAATTTCAGTTATCCAAGTGGCGGATTAGATCTAGGCTTTAATTTCAGATATAAAACTTCAATCGGTGCGGATTTTGCTTATGTTAATGTGACCGATGCAAATTATAGTGAAATTGTTCAATATCTAAATGGCGAAGTAAGCATAAATATATCAAAAATATCAGATGACATTGAATTTATGTATTATCAAATTCAAGTTGTTCCGCTTGGCTATTCAAATTATCTAAAAGCAAATTGGAGCACTTCGTGGGAATTCTCAATACCTGATATGATTGAAAATGTTTATTATCAGGATACTGATTTTGAATATTATTGGGTTCATACAGATAATTCATATAGTTATATCATAAAAGATGAAATCTTAGATAATAGCAATAATGTTGTGGCGGTTTATAAATATAATATGAAATCATCAACTTATACAACTGAAAGTTATTATAAAGAAAGACAAGTTTCAATTGACGGAGTTCTTCAAACTGTTGGAACATTAGCATATGTGCCAAGCATTTCCGGATATAAACATAGAGTTTCGGTTGCAGTTTGCCTTGATTCTCATGCAGAATATTCACTCATTTCATTATATAGAGAATGTGACACTGTAAATATATTCAATTTGTTCGGAGTTGAAAATGACATATTGCAGTCTGGTTCAGCGTTATATCAAAGTATGAATGAAAATTTGGTAAAACAGTTGCTCATTAATAATGCTTATGGTTCAGAAAACAACCCTTATTTAATCAATAATAACACTGACTTTGCAAACATAAATTATAGACTTAACAGATATAATTACACTTATAATTATACAGTCGAATTGCATTATGTTGTTGACACTCAAGCTGTTGATATGCTTCTTGATGTGGAAGAAAGCGCATTGAATTACTGCTTTAAACAAACAGTTAATTTAACTGGAATTACAGCAAGTATTGGTAAATATACAATCATTGCCGGTGGAGTTATATCATATAAAAACTTTAACAACACATATGATGGAAATAACTATACAATTTCATATAATATCACAGCAGCGGCGTCTAACCTTTCCCTTGGTTTGTTCTTGAACTTAAGCAGTAATGCAGTTGTGAAAAACTTAAAAGTAAATGCAGTAATCAATTTCAACTCAATACTTAATTCAACATTCACTTATGGTGCAATTGCCGGACAGAACGCCGGAAAAATTTATAATTGTCAGGTGCTTTCATTGTCAGTTTTGAATTTGGTTGATATAAACAATAATGGCGTAAGAGAATTAACATTTGGCGGTATTGCCGGAAATAACACTGGCGGAACTATTGAACGTTGCGTCTTGAATCCGATGACAATTAACTTATTCATTGCAACAAATGGTGAAGTGATTTATGCAGGCGGTATGGCAGGCAAGAACACAGCCGGAACAATAAAAGACTCAGGCAACAACGCAACAATAACAGTGGTAAGCAGGAAAAATGCTTATGTTGGCGGAATTGCGGGAAGCAACTCCGGTAGCATACTTCAAGTTTATAACAAATCAGCAATATCAGCATCAACATTAACAACAGGCACTTGTTATCTTGGCGGTTTGGTTGGCTTTAACAATACAACAGGGAGCCTTGCAAATTCTTATAACACTGGCACAGTGACAACAACAGTTGGACCAATCGGTTCAGCAACATATCTTGGCGGACTCGCTGGCTTTACATTAAGCATTAACATAACAAACTGTTATAGCACAATGCAGGCTGTTCAAAATCAAGGCACATTGCTTATTGCCGGCACGCTTGTTGGTTATATTGCAGTTGCTATACCTACAAATTTCACATCATATAATTATTATATAAATGATAGCCCTGCAGGATCAATCACTTCGGGGAATATTTCAAACTTCGCAAGAAAAGTAACTTCAGCCGTTCTGTTAACATATGCAAATGTTTTAAACACAGCAGCAGGCAGTGCAATATTCGTTTATTCAGCGAATTATCCTTGCTTTGTTTGGGAATAAATTGAACTGGATTATAATGTTCAATGCTGTAATAACGGAAATTGATAATGAAAACGGCATCGCTTGTTTAACAATATGTCTTAAATAAATTTATATCCAATGCTTTAAGAATAATTTATTTTTGTAAATAATTTACATTTTTGCTTAAATGACTTATAATTAAAATATAAGTTATTAATTTAACTTTTTAAAAATTCTAAAACTTCTAAACAAAATAAAAATTGAATAAGATGGTATTAATGAAAAAATTTTTGATTATTGCGGTTATGATGTTAATTAGTCTTCCGCTTTTTGGATTTAATGTGGATTTTGGTGCAATTTCTAATAAAAATGGCACTGTTTCAGAATATGTTTCGGCATATTGTGATGAATTCACTCTTGATGATTTAAACGTTTCACAGGCGGATATAAATGGAATTTTTTCGTCCGCTTGCAGTAACGTTGTTGAAAGTTTAAGATTGATTTTTGCAAGTAAAATAAACTCAGATACTGATTTAAATGTTGAAACAAAACAGAATTATTTAAGAAATTTTGTTTTTTCTTCTCAACTTTTGGAAAACAAATTTTTTATCACTATAAACTATGGCTCAGTTGAAGTTTGGAAATATTTTTGTGTGCAGGAAAATTTAACAACTCAGGAATTTCATTACTTTTTTTTAACTTATGATGTTATTAACACAATTAAGCCAAGAATCAGTTCAATTGCTGTCAATAATATTGTGTATACAACTCCACAATTCGTTTATAATCTTTTATGTGATGCAATAATTACCGAACTTGGGCAAGGCGCAGAGGAAGCAATAAATGAACCTGAATATTCTTATTCTTATGTAACAACAAAAAGGCGCGTTCATTCCAATGCGGAAGAAATGTTTTATAACGACGGTTTTTATTATCATACTTGGAGTATTGAAGATATTGATAATTCAACAATTACGATATATTCAACATATGCAAACTCTGTTGTATGGTATTTGTTTGCTTTAAGTCTAACTGGCATATTCTTGATTGTGATTGTAATTAAATCGAAAAAATCAAAACTTAAAAATCAAATAGAAGAAAACTGAAAATCATTTTTATTTTTATAAAAATTGTGATATACTAATGTTATGAAAATGGGTGGAAAAAGTATTATAGGTTTTATGTTAAATATCATACTTTTGATATTGATGTTTTTTTCTGCATTTTTTATGAACCCGAACACTTTATACGCTGATAGTAATTGCTATATTTATGAAAAATCGACAGGTGCATTCGGCACCGTGCCGTATGATTATAGTGATTATTCAAATGAACCGGATAATTTTTCAGTTACATTAACTGTTGATTATGCCTTTGAATCTGGCGACACAATTGTATATTATTACTTGAAAACCAGTTCAACTTCGGTTAAATATCAAACAATAAAAATCGGTGAAGAAGCAATAAAAATTATAACGCCAAGTAATATCTTAACTGCAGGCGATATAACTTTTAATCCTTTTGCTTTGGACGGAAGCGGAACTTATAACATTTTTGCAATGATTCAAGATATAACAAAAGGTATTGAAGTCAGAGCCGATTCAATAAATATTATTCTCAGCAAACCTTTGGAAACTGAACTTAAACTCAGACTATCATATGATGAAATTAAAGGCAATTCAAACGAATTGAAATCATATTTTTTAAACGCTGAGGTTACACTTAACAACAATACAGTGAATAGTGAAGATTATATTATATTTTGGTATTTTAATGACCAAAGAAATTATCCTTTCAGCAATAGAACGGCTTTTGAATGGAAGCCGGGCGAAGTGGGCAGTTATACCATTTTTGCAGAAATAAGCGGAACTGATATTGTGTCCGAATATCCGATTTCAATTGTTGTTGATTATAACAGAACCGATATAATTCTTTTAAGCATTCTTGGGGTTGCGGTTGTTATGACATTGTTTGTTGCCATTACAACATATATAAAAGTAAGAAGTGAACGAGTTTGGTAATTCACTTAAAATATTAAAATTGAAGTGCTAAAATTATTTTGTTTTTCAAGCATTAATTTTGATTTATTATTTTATCTAAATTGAAAAAATAAATAAAAACAAATGAAAAATAAAATCAAAAATTAATCCTTAAACTGATTGTTTTTCAATGACTTATTTTTTCTTATATTATAAATAATTCCCGAAACAGAAAGCATCGATATAAGAAGCGAAACAATAAGCATAATTGCAAGGCTGGTTTCAGAGTAATCTCCATAAAAAATATAATCGCCCGTTATTAAAGCGCAGATTGAAGCAATACTTAAATAACAGCCGGCAATTATTGCAAGAATTAAAGAAATATAAATTAAAGTTTTTTTGTTCATTAGAACTCCATTTGATTTATTATATAAAATTATAAGACTTTTGTCAATGGGGCAGGTTTTTTTAGAAAACAAAAATGATAATTATTAGAAAGAAAATGCCAATAAAGTGTTGGCATTTTTATATATTTATAGAGTCTTGACTTTACATTGATTATGATTTATAATTTATTAATTAGTGATATAAATTTTGATTAAATTAAAAGGAAAAAATTATGATTAAGAATGTAGTTTTTGATGTGAGCGGAGTTTTATTAAAATTTAATTTTTTGGGATTTTTTGATGTGTTTAATTGGACGCCGAAGGTCAAACAACAGATTTCGGAAATACTTTTCAAAAGTGAACAAGGCGAGAATTATATGGAAGGCAAAATAAGCAATGCGACTTTTTGTAAGGCTTTGTTAAGCAGTTATCCAAAGCACAAAGATGAAATCAAGCAAGTTTTTAAAAAAGAATTGTTTGAACAAATTACTGTTCCGGATTATAACACTTTTGAATTATTAAAGGAATTGAAAAGTTCTGATTATAATGTTTATATTCTTTCAAATATGGATAGAAAACAATCAGTTTATTTTAGGAATTTATTTAATATTGACGAGCATATTAATGGTGCGGTTTATTCTTACGAATTTGATTCTAGAGGGCCAGAAGAAGATAGTTTTAAAAAACCAGACCCTAGAATATTTAAAGCATTTTTGGCAAAATTTGGCATCAATCCCGAAGAAACACTTTATATTGATGATGGCAAAAAAAATATAGCAACTGCGAAAACTTTGGGCTTTAATACAGTGGTTTTTAAAAGTTCAGATACCACAATTCCACAAATTAAATCATATTTGCAAGTTAATTCAAGCGAAGTAAAGCCTTTGAGATATGTCAACGATAGTCAAGTTGGTCCTGAAAAACTATAATTAATATAGTAATTAGTAAGTGCAATTTCATAATATAGGCATTAATAATAAAATATTACATTAGTTATAAAAAGGAAAAAATTATGATTAAGAATATTGTTTTTGATGTTAATGGGGTTTTACTAAAATTTAATTTCAAAAGTTGTCTTGATACATTTGATTGGACGCCAAGAATCAAACAGCAAATTGCAGACATAATTTTTAAAAGCGAATTAGGTACTGAATTTTTTGAAGGAAAAATTGGCTCAATAACATTTTATAAAAATTTGATAAAAAATTTTCCAAAGCGAAAGGCGGAAATAAAGCAGATTTTTCAAACCGAATTTTTGGAGCATTTAATTTCTCCTGATTATGACACCTTTGGATTTCTTAAAGAAATGAAAAAAAAATATAATGTTTATATTCTTTCAAATATGGATTTTAGTATGGCGGAATCTTTCAAAAATTTATTCAATATAAATGAACATATTAACGGTGCACTTTATTCATATGAAGTAGGGCTTAGAAAACCTAATCCGGAAATATTTAAAACATTAATTGAAAAATATAACATCGACCCTAATGAAACAGTTTATATAGATGACAGTTTCAGAAACGCAAAAACAGCCGAAACTTTGGGTTTTAAGTCGTTTGTTTTTAGAAATTTCGAAATTACAATCCCGCAAATAAAAACTTTTTTAAACAAAGATATGGAACAGAAATGACAAAATAAAAATATCTCTTGGAAATATTCAAAAACCTGAAAAATGTTGTTAAATAAAAAAACCTACCAGTTTTAAATGGTAGGTTTTTATTATTTGCTCTTCTTAATCAATAATTATTTCTTAATGTCTTTTGACTTTATACCAGTTATGTTATCAGGATTTTTTCTTCTAATAGAATTTCCAATAATCAACAGGGTAATTATTATTAATGCAATGATAAGCATAGATGCTATAATAAATATGAACAATTCTTTTAACAAACCCTCCGCCAGCGTAAATGTAAGTTCAATTTCATCAACGAAGTTCACGGTAAATGTGCAAGTTTTATCTCTTCCATTATAACTTATGTTTGTTATAATATCGTTTGTAATTTCAACATATGCCACATGATAACCGCTTGGCATATTATGAATAGTGATAACATATTCTTCGCCATAAATTAGTTTTGTTGTTTCATATTCAAAAATAATATCGTTAATTTTAAAGTATATATTATGTTCAATTTCAATTCCGGTAATTTCTAAATTTATTCCAATATTTTCCAGCGGAGTAAGAACAACAATCACGCTTGTTTGCCTTGTCATACCGGAAAAAGTTGCCGTTGCTGACATATCGTCAACCGCGATGCTACCGAAACCTTCCCCTTCATTTTCTGATAAATAATAGATGGCATTTTCTCTGATCTCTGCAACAAACCATTCAACATTTAAATAACCGCCATTGCTTAAATCTAAAACAGTACCATTGGCATTTTTCAAAGTCAAGGTGCAACTGTCGTCATTATCAAGGCGATAAAAATCTGCTATGTGAGTTGCGGTTGAGTCAACATAAAGAGTTGATTTAAGATGATATGTGCCACCAAAATATGAGTAAACATAAGTATAAAGCCTAACGGTGTTTCCGCCCCAAATTGGATAAAGTGTTAAAAGATTTGAAGATGTGGAGTTTGTAAAGTCCCATTCTGAAAACTCGCTTGTTGTCAGTCCAGTTATAGTGTAATCATTATTTAATTCAGTTAAATTTGCTCTGTTTGCCAAAATTTGTATTGTATAATCTGATTTCCACGGCACAAAACTAAGGTCATCAACCCTGCCATAAAAGTCTAGCGGTACATCAGAGTTAGTGCTTGACCAACCTATAAAATCGTAATCTAAATTTTCAACAATAAGCGGGCTTGAAGCATTTAAACTGACCGCAGAAAAAATATTATCAGTCATTTGGTAAAGTGTGGAATTTGTTGAGGAAATCCAATAATTTTCAGAATCAAATGCCGTCAGTTGAGTGTTAAATAAAAATCCATTGGTATAATTAATATTTAAAACATATCCACTTATAATAAGATTAATGTGTTCGGCTGTGAAAACGAAATTTTCAGCAGTTATCAAAACTGAGGTAGCCCCTAATTTTGTAAATTCATAATAATTTGGAGTGATTTCATTCAAGTATAAATAATTATAATTGGAATAATCAATTTGTGTTTCACTGTCGGCTTCTTGTATTATGCTTTGATTAATATTTTCATTGCGTGTCAAATCCAAATTTTTTGTGCCAAGTTGTACCCACGAATTTGAAGCAATGTCAAAATATCTTTCCACAATCGGAACACTAACAATATTTTGCGTAAGATTTAAATCAACAATAAAATTTCCTTGTCTATTTGCCAAAGTGCCTAAAACTTCGGTTGTATAAAAGTCAAGTGTTCTACTATCGTTTGCTTTATATAAATAACCAAGTTGAACATTCGCTTTTAAAATCGGATAATCTGAACTTATATATAGCCAAGTGTTTTCATAAACATTTTGATAAAAAGTTGCACTATTAATGATAAATTCAGTATTAGCCGTTATGGTCAATTTTCGATTTGTGCCAAGCGAAGTGGGGAAGTCATTGGATAAATCGGCATTGCTTGAATTAATTGTAAAATTAACATTTCCCACACCTCTAATATGAATATCATTTCCATCTATATACCATGTGTTGGGCGTAAAATTATCTAACCCCTCAAACGCAGTATTAACATTATATGTTGGATAAACACCATTCTTGTTATCATATCCATACCATGTAAAAGCAGACCCAAGACTATAAAAAGACCTTCTTATAATAAGGTTTTCATTTAAGTCAGCATCAATGAACTCATAACCTTTTGATTTACATTCTTCAATTATAACCCCGGGTTCATTCTTAACGGCCCAGCCAATGAAACCGCCGGAATATATTATCGGGTGAAGTGAAGTTAAAAAGGTGTTGCCAGATAACACACAATTTCTAATTCTTAAATTTGTCGCTGAAGAATAACCCACTAATCCCCCAACTATTAAAGAGCCTGAGCCGGAAACGCTCATACTTAATCTACTGTTGGTTACAATTATATTAGATAAGGTGCAATCGCCGTCTGCAGTACCAACAAGCGAGCCAAGGCAAACATCAGAGTTGATAGTGCCTGTTATGCTGATATTTTTTAATTGTAGGTTGACTATTTTTGCATTCCTTATTGCTCCAAACAGACCGTTGCGAGTGTTCGTGCTAGATAATATAAGATTTGATATTGAGTATCCATTGCCGTCAAAAATCCCCCTAAATGTATAAGAAGCATTGCCGATTGGTTGCCAAACATTGCTTGGCAAAGTAATATTGTTTGTTAAAATAAAATATTGATCTACATAAGTTGTGCCGGAATTGACTCTTATTCGCAAGTTTGTTAAATCGTAATAATCACTTAACAAATATGGGTCAGTAGCAGTTCCTTCCCCTTCAAATGAATCGCTAAATTCGCTGGTTGCCGATAACGCATTAAGTTTTATTAATTCAGTTTCAGTTTTTGTGTTAAAATTATATGACAAAAATTGGCTTAAGGTAAAAGCCAAAAATACGAAAACGAATAAGAGAATCAGGTTTTTGCTAAATTTTTTTTCCTTAAACATAATAGCTCCTTACGGTTTATTTTTTCTTATATTTATTGTTTTATAATTTTTTTAAGAAATGCAATCATTGAAATTTATAAACAAATTTTTATTTATGTATCTAATGTAAGTGTCTTAATATAAATTATTATACTATAAAATATAATTTAATTCAAGAGTAAATATTTTAAGTAACGAAAAAAATAGAGTAGCGAACGGATAAAATTGCTTAACTACATGGTAATTTATTAATCCGCGAGTGGAAAATTTATGATTTAACTTTAAGGCAAAAGCATTGATTTACAATAATTAAGTCATATTTGATAAATTGCTTAATACCTTGTTAATATCTTCTCTTTTTTATAATTAAAAGAATTGCCAAATAAATTATTCAGCAAATATTAAATATTTTGAAAAAAAACCCGCCTGAGCGGGTTTTTTATTTAATATTTTAAGTTTATTAGTCAGCGTTTGTGAAAGAAATGCTTTTATTGTAAACAGCTGAAAAAACCAACCATATTGCACTTAGTCCTGCTAATACATCAAATATTGTGATCCATATAGTACCAGCACCTAAAATAACTCCTACAAAGTTATAGACAAATATTCCGTCGATAAGTAAATTAATACCTACGATTGCTAATATTATCAATGCCACCCAATTTGCTATTTTCATATTCCCCCTCCTTAACATTAAAATGTGAAATTTAATTAATTTTATTCTTACAAACTGAAATTAAATAAGTTACTAAGAATAAAGCCTTAGATAAAAAATGTGTTATAATGTTTTCACATACAAACAAAACTGATATTATTTAGCGGGCTTTAATACAAAACTCATTTAAGTGCAATCTGTTTTGCGTGTGATTTAAATCACCCAATGCTACACTAACATAATTTAATATACTTTGTCAAATAAAATTAAAAAAAAAATAAAAAAAAATAAAAATTATTTATTTTATTTAAAAATTTTTGATTTAAATTAAAAAAATCGTTATATTTATAAGTTATAAAAATTTGAAAATTAGTTGATAATTATATTCATTTATGCTAGTATAGTCAGGCTACAAGGAGAAAAAATGAATATTTGGACAGATATAGACAAAAAAAGAATTAAACCTAATAATTTTATAGCATTTATCGAAATTGAAGAAGGAAGCAAAAATAAATATGAATTAGACAAGGAAACTGGTTTTATTATTTTGGATCGAGTACTTTATACTGCAACCCATTATCCGATGAATTATGGTTTCATACCAAGAACTTTATGTGATGACGGCGACCCGCTTGATGTGTTTGTGCTTTGCAGTCAAACAATTCAAAGCGGAAGATTGGTTCAATGTTTTCCGATTGGGATTATAAATATGACCGACCAAAGCGAACAAGATGAAAAAATTATTGCTGTTCCATTCGGCGACCCAATTTATAACTTATATACAGATATAACAGAACTTCCTAAAAATGTATTTAGTGAACTTTCGCACTTTCTTTCAGTTTATAAACAACTTGAAAATAAAAAAGTTGAAATTGGAAGCATTGAAGGTCAGAAATCAGCGATAAAACATATTTCTGCATCTATGAAAAAATTTGACAACGAAATTTTAGGCAAAATTAAAAAATCATAATTTATAGTAAAAACTTAATTGCTTATTCATTCGGTTTTAAATGTTGGAATTTATAACCGCTTTTTTTATTAGAAATAAAATGTATTGACTTCTAATCCTATTTTTGCTAAAATGCGTTTAAAGGGGATTTAATCAAATGAGTGAAAAAGAAGAATTAATAAAGAAAGGAACTTTTTCTGGTGAAAGCACTTCTGATTTAAAGCGTGAAGTTGCAAATTTGAATCAAAAAGTTGCCAATCTTGAACAAAGCAACATTGCGATGCAACAGGAAATTGACAGGCTCAAAAAATGTGAAATAGCGTTAAGAAATGAAATTCGTTCAATATGGTCTAAATTTCAAATAATTCAATCAACATCTTTTCAGTCGAAAAGTATTGCTTCAGAAATACAACAAGATTTAGTTAAATTTGGACAATCTAATCAAAAATTATGGCCTACCAAAGATAGATAAAGATTTGTTTTATATGATTTATTAACCATATTTGAAAATTAGGATAACAATTAAGATTATTCCAAAAATTGTTTACATTGAATAATATTTTTGATAAATATTTACTTCTTATTCGTTTTATGTTAAAATGTATTATACAAACAAAGATTGAATAATAATTTGTATAAAATATTAAAAATAAATGATAAGCAAATTAAAAATAATTGCTTTAAGATAATTAGGAGGCAGAATGTCAAGAAATAATCAAACTAAAGAGCATTTTAAAATTAGCACAAGAGGAACTATTGGTGGACACAAGGTCGATGAAGTTGTGATTGCGGGGGGATTTAATCCCAAAGAAAAAACCGGAGAATTCTTATTTGACCCTATAAAGGGTTTGTTTCGCTCAAAAAAGTCTTCTGTGAGTAAATCAAATTTGCTTGACGGCAAAGATTTAACTTGCTAAATTAAATATAAAAAGCATATTTTAAATATGCTTTTTTTAATTAATTGTATTAAATTATCCTGTTATAAAATAAAATTTCTAAATAAAGTTTTTGCTGGAAAATAATTTAAAATACAAAGACAAATAATTTTAGCAATAAGTTATAATTTAATTTGGTTTTTCGTTTGAAAATCAGTTGCATCTTATCATATTTTTATTTTTTAATGATATAATAAAATTTAAAATAACCTAAATAAAATTAAAATTTAATAAGAAAAAAATTTAGGAAACATAACCAAAATAAATTATTTTTTTAAAATTAATTGTTATTAATAAAAAATTAATGTATAATAAATATAACAAAACGAGAGGTTAATGTGAGCAAGTTAATTCAGTTTGTTTATCCTGCAATATTTGTTAAAGGTGAAGATCAAGTTTGTGTAAGTTTTCCTGATTTGGGCATTATAACCGACGGCGAAACTTATGAGGAAGCTTTTTTGTTCGCCAAAGATAGTTTGAGGGTTTATTGCGAATATGTTTTAAATTGCGATTTAGAAATCTCTGAACCTTCTTTTTTTGAAAAAGTCGATGAGATTAATTTTTTAGATAAAATTATGTTAATAGATACGGTTGTTTCACCGCAGAAATTAAAGTAATAAATCACTTAAAAAAATGGTGTAATGTTGTAAATTCAGTTTATTAATGATTTAAAAAGCACACAAATTTAAATTTTTAAATGGTGTGTTTTTTTATGGGTCATTATAATTGATTTTAATAATAAAATCGCAAAGTTTTGATTATTAATAAACATTACTTAAAACAACAATAAAACATACTGAAATGTTATAATATTTAGTCAAATAAACAAAAACCGCTTTGTTTGCGGTTTGTTTATTTTATCTTGAAGTTGTTGTCGGATATATCGGTTGGCATAATAAGTTTGGGCATGCGTTTGCATTGTTATCAACCATTTGGCAAATAGGCAAGCAAGGATAACCAAATGTTGGAACAAGTAAGTCCACCAAAGACACTATTTTGATTATAATTTGCAAACAGCCGTTGCCTGTTACGGTTGTGCTATCTGAAAATGTACCGACTTGGCTGGAAAAATATGCAAAGGCACTAACTTGAACTGGACTTAATGATTCAGGTGGAACAAAAAGAACAACAGTCCGGGTTACTACTAATGTTGACGAAGCAGTCCCCGCAACGCCGTTCGCATCTGTATAATTAACTTGGATCGGAATTGATAATGTAACGGTCACATTTGCAAAATTTGGTCTACAATCTATTCTTTCAATGTTTGCTGATGTAACTGTTGCCGGCTCACTTGGTATGCTGTCAGCAGTTACGAATGTTAGTGGCAATGTTGGATTTGCCGGCACGAAATTTGAAAGCGTTAAAGTGTAGGGTTCATTTTCCTCACGAATTAAACATGCATCAAAAACCTTGTTGACTTCAATTAAAACTTTTTCGCAAATGCAATTCAATGCAGAAGCATTAATTGCACACGGTCTATTAGGATTTGCATTATTTATGTAAAAAGACATATTACCTCCTATTACTTTACAATATGATAAAAGCACACTAAGTGTGCAAACCTTTTATCTTATTTGGAAAACACTGATGTGATTGGTTTGGATTGCATTGCCCGTTTGACTCGGTTGAATTGCCCGTTTGACCAGCATTAACCGCTTCGCTTGGTTCATTTGACTGTTAACTTGCCCGTTAGACTTCGTTAACTTGCCCGTTTGACTATCGATTTGACCGCTCGCACAACTCCGCGCGCTTCGCTTGGTTCATTTGACTGTTAACTTGCCCGTTAGACTTCGTTAACTTGCCCGTTTGACTATCGATTTGACCGCTCGCACAACTCCGCGCGCTCGCTTGGTGCGGTTGACTCGGTTGATTTGCCCGTTTGTCCTGTCAACTTGCCCATTTGACCCGCCTTGTTGTCCGCT